>NZ_JAWOVM010000036.1:0-43561 GCF_033339895.1 Vibrio sp. 1751 | reverse complement strand
ACAACAATTACAGCAATGATTAGAAGTTGCCAAACACTGATACCACCCATTCTCTTTACCTCGGGTCTTTAAACAAACAAAAATATTTCAAGAGTTTAACGTCTATTGACGATAAGCTCGCCAACTAAGCAGCCAAAATGTGACACCTGCGATACCGCAGGCCAACGAAAGCTGCTCAAAAGCATCGTTCACCAATATTGCCGAGCATACGACTAAAGTCGCGCCAACGCCAAACAAAAACTTTCCTGTCGCCTGCTGGCGCTTGCTCTGGCGATACCCTTGATAAAGCTGATCCATACGTTGATTCATCGCTTTACCTTGTTTCAGGCTATCGTAAAGTAGCTCTGGCAGTTCAGGTAATTTCTCTGCCCAAAATGGTGCGCGGTCTTTAATCGCATTCACTAGAGCTTGCGGCCCAACTTGATTCATCATCCATTCTTCCAGGAATGGTTTTGCGGTCTCCCACAAATCAAGTTGAGGATATAGCTGCCTACCAAGCCCTTCCACGTACAACAGCGTTTTTTGCAACAGTACAAGTTGTGGCTGAACCTCCATATTGAATCGACGTGCCGTGTTGAACAAATTCAACAACACATGACCAAAGGAGATTTCGCACAATGGCTTAGCAAAAATAGGCTCACACACAATGCGAATCGCGAACTCAAACTCATCGACATTGGTATCCGCAGGCACCCAACCTGAATCCACATGTAACTCCGCCACTCGGCGGTAGTCACGATTGAAAAACGCCAGGAAGTTTTCCGCCAGATAACGCTTGTCTTCGCTATTAAGTGTACCAACGATTCCGCAATCTAGCCCTATCCACATTGGGTTCTCTGGATGTTCGGGTTTGACGAGCACATTACCCGGATGCATATCGGCATGGAAAAAGCTGTCTCGGAACACCTGAGTGAAGAACACACTCACACCGCGTTCCGCGAGCAATTTCATATTGGTGCCATTTGCTTTCAAGCCTTCAATATCAGAGACTTGAATGCCATATATTCGCTCAGAAACCATGACAGTTTCATTACTGAAGTCGGGAAAAACTTCAGGAACATATAATTCTTCGCTGCCCTCAAAGTTGCGGCGCAACTGAATGGCATTCGCCGCCTCACGTCGCAAGTCGAGTTCATCAAGCAGGGTTTTCTCGTACTCACGCACGACTTCAACTGGTTTTAAACGACGTGCTTCAGGCATCGCTCCGGCGACTATACGCGCCATTCGGTGCATCAGTTTTAGATCTGAATCAATGACTGGGCGAATATCTGGGCGGATAACCTTTAATACCACTTCTTGGTTAGTGTCTTTTATGCGCGCAGTATGTACCTGAGCAATCGACGCAGACGCCAGTGGTTTGATATCAAACTCGGTAAACCATTTTTCTAACGGACCACCTAATGCTTGCTCCATCTGCTTTTTTGCCAACTCGCCATCAAAAGGCGCGACTTGGTCTTGAAGTAAAGCTAGGGGATCAGCGATATGCGGAGGAAATAAGTCACGGCGCGTCGACATCATCTGACCGAACTTAATCCAAACCGGCCCCAGCTCTTGCAGTGCTAAACGCAGACGTTCACCGAGTGGTTTTTCTGGGTGCTTGTTCTTAATCCAAAACAAGCTTTTGCGCAGTAAAAGCGGAGCTTTGGTCAGTTGGTGATCGGGAAGCAGCTCATCTAAGCCGTATTCCAGTTGTACTTTGGCGATGTGGTATAAGCGCTTTAGTTCTGCTGGCGTCATGGTTTCTCCAATGCAGGCTTATCTGCATCCAGCTTATTCAGCAAAGCCGTTAAACGAGCTTCAATGCGAGAAGCCTGGCTGCGAACCTCATCAACTTGGTCACAGAAATAGGCCACTTCTAACGGAGCGGGAGCCAGTTTCCATTCTTCAGTCACTACTTGCGCAAGATGACGCTGGTGTTTTTCTGCTTGAGACGCAAGAAAGTTGCCGATGTTTTTTGAACCTTGCACAAAGGTATGTGCGGCGACATCGCCAGTCACGCGAGACAACCACTCTTCAACATCTGGTTTGCAATCCACCATCAACTGAGAGAATTTCTGCGCCAATTGAATATCGCCTTCGAGTTCAAGTTTATCTTGCTTAATAAGACGAGTGATGTTGGCCTGATCGCGCAGCTCTGGTAACACACTCAAGTTGAGCGATAGATAGCAGTTAGGCTGCCCTTCGTAATGACCGAGCACATCAATTTGCTGACTAAAAACGAATGTCAGTGTTTTATTGATCTCTTTCAGGTGAACTTGAATAACTTGACCTTTTAGACGCGCTAAACGACGGCCCAATGCAGGGTCGTCTTTGATCAGTGTATTCAGTGACGTTTCAATCACAGCGGTGATAAGTGGTTCAAATGGCATGCCGTTAACCCTTAGAATTTATAACCGCGATGCAAAGCCACAATACCACCAGTTAAGTTGTAGTATTTGGTGTTTTCAAAACCTGCGTCTTGCATCATGCCTTCCAGCGTTTCTTGGTCTGGATGCATACGGATTGACTCCGCTAGGTAGCGGTAACTCTCTGAGTCATTCGCAACTAGCTCACCGATTCTCGGCAACAAGTGGAATGAATATGCATCGTATACTTTAGATAACGGCTCTAGCACTGGTTTTGAAAATTCCAACACCAATAGGCGGCCGCCTGGCTTCAGTACGCGGAACATTGAACGAAGCGCTTTGTCTTTGTCTGTCACATTACGCAAACAAAAACTGATGGTGATAACATCAAAATAATCATCAGGGAACGGCAGTTCTTCTGCGTTGGCTTGAACGTAATGCACGTTACCCACAATACCGTTGTCACGCAGTTTATCGCGACCAACGTTAAGCATTGAGTTATTGATATCGGCAAGGATGACATGGCCTTCATCGCCAACAATGCGCGAGAATTTCGCCGTCAAATCCCCCGTACCACCACCTAGGTCAAGAATACGCTGGCCAGGGCGAGCGCCACTACAATCGATAGTGAAGCGCTTCCAAAGGCGGTGAATACCACCTGACATCAGGTCATTCATGATGTCGTATTTTGTTGCCACGGAGTGGAATACTTCGGCAACCTTAGTCACTTTTTCGTCTTTTGCCACTGTAGAGAAACCAAAGTGAGTGGTTTCATTCTCTAACGCTGTATTGGATTGCAAACTTGTGTCCGTCATTCTAATTCCTCTTAGGCAGCGCTTTCCTCTACGGGGCGTTTGTTGACAAATAAAATCGCCCACTGCACTGCGGGCGATTAGTTTACTTTATCCTCAGCCGGATGTCTTTCTACTAACGGGTCATTTTCTGAAAATGCATCACTCTGCGCTAACTGCGCGAGGTCGGAAGAAATCGGTCGTTTAATTTCAACTCCCAAGTGTTTAAAGCTTTCGGCTTGGCGAATCACATTTCCGCGCCCTGTGGCAAGCTTGTTCATCGCACCTTGATAGCTTTGATTCGCCTTATCCAGCGCACCACCGAGCCCCTCCATGTCGTCTACAAACAATCGTAATTTGTCGTAGAGTTTTGTCGCACGCTGCGCAATCATTTTGGCGTTTTCATTTTGGCGTTCATTGCGCCATAGATTATCAATGGTGCGCAATGCCACCAGCAACGTTGTTGGGCTCACCAAAATGATGTTTTGCTCCATCGCGTCTTTAATCAAGCTCGGATCGGCTTGAATCGCGACTTGGAACGCCGGCTCAACCGGAATAAACATAAGTACATAGTCCAAACTCTGAATACCTTTGAGTTTGTGGTAGTCCTTCATGCTTAACCCTTTGATATGTGCACGTAGAGCAGCTAAGTGCGCATTCAAAGCCTGATCGCGCTCAGCATCAGTTTCGGCGTTGAAGTAGCGCTCATAGGCAACCAGCGCCATTTTAGAATCCACAACCACTTGTTTGTTTTGTGGGAGATGAACAATGACATCAGGTTGGTAACGCTTGCCTGCTTCATTTTGTAAGTTCACCTGAGTCTGATATTCGTGCCCTTCACGCAAGCCAGATTCGGCAAGTACCCTAGCGAGCACCACTTCGCCCCAGTTACCTTGTTGTTTGTTGTCCCCTTTCAACGCTTGGGTCAAATTAACCGCTTCGCGCGTCATTTGCTCGTTCAAACGTTGCAGGTTTTTCAGCTCATGCACTAGGGTATGGCGCTCTTTAGCTTCTTGGCTAAAGCTGTCATTAACGTGCTTTTTGAACCCTTCTAACTGTTCTCTAAGCGGTGACAACAAGCCTTCTAAACTCTGACGGTTTTGCAAATCGACCTTCGCGGTTTTTTCTTCAAACAGTTGATTTGCCAAGTGCTCAAATTGTTGTTTCAAGCGTGCTTCCGCTTGTTCTAAAATTTGCAGTTTTTCTGCATTGGCTTGGTTAATTTGCTCATGGCGAGCTTGCTGTTCACGCAGTTGCGTTTCTAGACGTGATTTGTGTTCACGCATTTGACCAAGCTCATCAAAGTATTGCTGGCGCTCTTGCTTTACGGCCTCGAAGTAACGCAGTTTTTCCATAGCTGCCATCAGCTTTCCGTGCGTTTGACGCACTTCAAACGCGGCTTTATCGCGCTCATCATCTAATTCATCCAACTCTTGCTGAGCATCGGCAAGGCTTTGCTTGACCTGTTCAAGTTGCTGTTGATGAAGCTGTTTTTCTGAAAAAAGTTGTTGCTCGAGAAGCTGAGTTTGGGTGATAAAACGCTGTTTCACCCACCAACCGGCAGCGACACCACTAAGCGTGGCAGCACAAAGAGAAGAGAGAATGAGAGATTGGTACTCAAGAATCCATTGCATAATAGCGAGTTAGCCTATGTTTTGTATCTATAACAATGGTATTTAGACACTGGATAAATGTCCAGTTTGTTGGATGAAAAATCCTCGCATACACTAGGCCTTCCTATAATATTCTTTCTTCCGCTCAAATTATCCAAACCGAGCGGCACATCATCACGCAGAGGCATCATGAACGAGCGTCGCGCCCTAGGATTTGGGCTCTCAGCAGTATTACTTTGGTCTACCGTTGCAACCGCATTTAAACTCACGCTGGCAGAATTTACGCCGATTCAAATGCTATGCATTGCCAGCATCGTCTCTGCGATTGCACTAACAGTAATCTGTGGTGTGCAAGGTAAACTGGGCCAGTTAAGCGCTACATTTTTCTCAAACCCTTGGTATTACCTACTGCTTGGGTTGATTAACCCTTTGGCGTATTACGTTATTCTGTTCAAAGCATATGACTTGCTGCCCGCATCTCAGGCTCAAGCGATCAACTACAGCTGGGCCATTACCTTGACGCTAATGGCTGCTGTTTTCTTAGGGCAGAAGATCCGAGCTAAAGATTGGCTCGCTTGCGGTTTTAGCTATGTAGGCGTGATTGTGATTGCCACACAAGGCAATCTTTTAGGCATGGAATTTGAGAGCCCGTTGGGTGTTGGTCTTGCGCTGCTATCAACGCTGCTGTGGGCCGGTTACTGGATTTTAAATACCAAAAATAAGGCCGACCCTGTGGTTGGCGTTCTGCTCGGCTTTTTGGTCGCTATTCCATTCGCCATTGGTTTAAGTCTTTATGAAGGTGCTGACTGGCAGATGATCTCAGCTAAAGGCTGGGCAGCGGTGACGTATGTCGGACTGTTTGAAATGGGGATCACTTTCGTTTTGTGGCTGAGCGCACTCAAATCAACGCAAAACACCGCGCGTATCAGTAATCTGATCTTTGCTTCTCCATTTATCTCACTCATGTTGTTAGCTACCATCATCGGCGAAGAAATTCACCCTTCAACCTTGATTGGCCTGGTATTGATCATCAGTGGCTTAGTCATTCAGCAAGTCTCATGGGGCAAGAAAACCAAAGCGGTAAACGCTTCTTAATCACCTATCCAAAGCCCTAAAAAACGATGCAATAAGTTGGATAAAAAAGAGATATAGATAACATTTTAATGATAGAAAGCACTTTACGCTGCTAGGATTTAGCTACGCGTTGGATACGATACTCACAAAGCCCAATAGCTTACGCTAGATTCTAATATAATTACTTTTGGGCGATTTAGGACTCGTTATTAATTATGTTTCGCTTCGCTATTCCTTCGCCTTTGATGGCAGACTGGCAACACGTTCTGCGACAATGCTGTAATGTAACTCAAGCTCAGGGACAGCTTTATACTCTGAGCGATACTCAGCAGTGGCTATCGACTGAGGTGTCCACCTCAACCCAAAATCATCGTGCTATCGTCGATGTGATAACGCAAGTTGTCGATCACTTTACGCCGACAGATTTTACAGTTAGCCATACCCTCTTTGAAGAGCAAACCTTGAGCATTGGACCAGTTTGGCTACCTAATGGCGAATTGCTTGCCGTACTGACACTGACTCACCCTAATGATCAATCAACGGTTGTTTCGGCATGGCTAAGCGCAATGGCGGGGCGGATCAGCTTTGATATCAACTTGCACTGTCAGCAAGAACAAACGCGACATCAAAGCGCGGAAATAAAGCCAACACCAACACTACAAGAGTTTATCGACTGCCTTGAAGACCACGTATGGATAAAAGGCATGGATGGTCTTTATTCGATGACCAACCGAAGCGTAGAAAATGCGTGGCAAAAAACCAACAGTGAAATCATTGGAAAAGACGATTTTGCTCTGTTTAGCCATGAACGTGCGGAAAAATTCATTGATGCCGATAAATTGGTGGTAGCCACGGGCACGCAAAATATTGTTGAAGAATGCCGTCAAATTGATGAAAACAATAACCCCACTTGGCTAGAAACCATTAAGTCTCCTGTCCGTGATCATGCGGGAAACTTAATCGGCATTCTGGGGATGACACGTAACATCACCCGCCGAAAAATGGTAGAAACGCAGCTCTCCTTAGCGTCCCAAATTTTCAACAATTCGCAAGAAGGCATGGTCATTACAGACCGCAATGCCAACATCATTGATGTAAACACGGCTTTTACCCAAATTACAGGTTACCGCTCTGAAGAGGTGATAGGAAAAAACCCACGAATTCTGCGCTCAGGCCATCATGATCAAGGTTTCTATCAACAGTTGTGGCATCAACTCGAAAACAAAGGCCAATGGAAAGGCGAATTCATCAACAGAAAGAAAGATGGCAGCATTTATCCGCAATTAGCGACCATTAGCGCCGTAATGGACGATAAAAACCACCTTATTAACTACATTTGTGTGTTTGAAGATATCTCTGTGCGTAAGGCACACGAAGAAAAGCTGCAGCGCATGGCTTTTTACGATCCATTAACCAATCTACCTAATCGCACCCATTTACTCAGCTTACTCGAGCAACACATCGAAACCGGACACAAAAACCAGCAGACGTTTGCCACCCTATTCTTAGATATCGACCATTTCAAACACATCAACGATAGTATGGGCCACTTCTGTGGTGACCAATTGCTTTCTAAGTTAGCGATTCGTCTGCAAGATGTGCTTCACCTCAATGCGCATGTGGCTCGTATTGGCGGCGATGAATTTGTGATTATTTTGCCAGACATCCATAGTGATGTTGCCTTACTGGAAACCGTCGGCGATATTCTAAGCGTATTCCAGCAACCATTCGACTTGGCAAACCACGACTCACTTCGTGTCTCGACCAGTATTGGTATTGCCTTGTACCCAAGAGACGGTCAAGACAGTGAAACCTTACTGAAAAACGCAGACACTGCGATGTACTTAGCGAAGAAAAATGGACGCAACGGCTACGCGTTTTACTCACCGGATTTGACCGATAAATCCGTATCCCATGTACGCATTCAATCCGCTTTGCATCAAGCAATAGAAAAACAACAACTCCGGTTAGAATTCCAACCGCAATACAACTTGGAACAAAATACGATTGTCGGCGTGGAAGCTTTATTACGCTGGCAGCATCCAGAGTTTGGCCTTGTACCACCAGCAGACTTTATTCCAATTGCAGAAAAAACAGGGCTGATTCAAAGCATTGGTGAGTGGGTGTTACAACAAGCTTGTTTGCAAGGTAATGCTTGGCTAGACCAGGGCATCGAGTTTGGCAAAATCGCCGTCAATGTTTCTGCGTTGCAGCTTCAGCAGTCAAATTTCATTCAGCGATTAAGTACTATCCTCGATAACACCGGATACCCTGCCCAACGGTTAGATTTGGAGATCACAGAGAGCTTTTTACTGATCGACCCTCAACAAGCCATTGCATCGTTAAATCAATTACGAGAGCTGGGTATTGAGATTTCTCTGGATGACTTTGGAACTGGCTATTCGTCTTTGTCTTACTTGAAAGGTTTGCCAATCAACAAACTGAAAATTGACCGCTCATTTGTCAGTGATGTCCCAAGTAATAGCGACAGCAACGCGATTGTGAATGCCATTATTGCCATGGGAAAAACGCTGTCGTTGAAAGTCGTCGCGGAAGGGATAGAAACTCGGGAACAAGCCGATTATTTATTCGAAAAAGGCTGTATTTATGGTCAGGGATATTTATTTAGTCAGCCAGTGAGCGCTGAAAAACTGTTTCATTGAACCAGCTTGCTCCTCAAGTCACTCTCGCGGTGCCACGTCCGCGGAGGTGATTTGCTTTGCTTGATTTTGGGCTGATTGGCACAGCTCTAGGCGATCAACCAAAATATTGATACAAACCAGCAACGGCACACCGATCAATAGTCCCATTCCGCCCCAAAGCCAGCCCCAAAAAACAAGCCAAACAAAAATCACTAATGGGTTTAAATTAAACCTTTTCCCCAATAGTGTTGGTGTAACAAACTGACTTTCAATCAAATTGAGCAGTAAATAGATAGACACAACCGTCAGCATAAAACTGACCGACTCCAACTGAAGATAAGCAACAAAGCCAAAGCTCACCATGGATATGACAGGGCCGAGGTACGGCGCAAAATTCATCACGCCTGCAAATGCGCCCCATAGAAATGGATCTTCAAGGCCTAGAACAAAAAACACGGCCCCAACACTCAACCCCAGCCCCGCATTCACTAAAGTGATGGTGCCAATGTATCGAGATAGGTCTTTCTGTAGCGCTTTGACCAACTCAATCGCTTGGCGCTGTTTGGCGAACCCATGTAGGTAAGACACTGACTTTCGAAATAAGCTTCGTCCATGATTGAGCATAAAGTAAACCATAAACAGCACGATCATCGCTTGTGTCAAAATCGTCGGCGTAGTGGTCGCGAGCGTTTTTACCAAAGAAAAGACGGTGTTGTTCCCGACCTCATCCATACTCATATCGTTGGCGATATTCAATGGAGTATTAAGGTGATCAGCCGAAGCTTTAGTAACTTCGCTTACTTCTTGCGACACATTTTTCACGATACTGGGCAGCTCAGACCACCATTGCTTGGCGGGCTCCGACATGGCGGCAAGACCAATAATTGAGGCGCCAACGAGGAATGACAGCGTCAACACGACGGTAATAGCACGTGGTAAACCTTTGTCTTCAAGATAATTAATGAAAGGGCTGCACAGCAGAGAAATAAAGGTGCTAAGCACAATAGGTAACAATATTGGCTTGGCAAAATACAGCCCTGGGACGAGTAACAGGACGAGAAGCGTTGCACCAATCGCAGTGTTGGCAGGAATGTTCAATTTCGCTGTCATAATAAGCTCAGAATCGGTAAGAAAATTTTGCGGTGAAATCCGCTATTAGAGTGGTTCGCCCTCTGTCGTCGCAGCGTTGCTTACTTGTGTTGCTGCATTTCCATTTTGCTCCGCATCTGACTCATCCAGAGAAGCTGCCGCGACCGGCTTTGTGAGCGAATCGGTAATATCAGACACGCTGCTAACCAATAGCCCCATTGACGAAATAGAAGAAGTCAGTCGAGACAATCGACCTGCTTTTGCTGCGGTAACGGCAACGACAGCACTAATGCCTAATGTCGTCCAAGGGTTTTCTCTCACAAACTTCTTGGTGGTAAACGTGAACATTTCCATCGACAAACAACATTGCTCTAGAGATGCTTTACCTTCCATCCGCTTGATCCGCATGGCTCGATTGAGCTTTTGTAGCGAGCGCATCCCACCCCTCCTGTAATTGTTCTGTCGTATTTTTGAATCCAAGAAATCCAACTAAACGCTTCTGCCACCAGGCTAAAGCAAATAATGCCAAGCCTAATGATGTGATAAATACACCCACGGCAACATATACGTTGGCAGTTAACTGATAAGCCACCACCCCAGAGGCAAGGCACAAACTGAATACGAACAGTACCGACAATAGGGTAAAAACAACGGTACACAGCAAAATCTGACGCACTGCGGACACGTTAACTTTCATCTCCAAGATGAACAAATCCAACGTTGAACCCGACCATGCTTTTAGCGATTTCGTCAGTTGGTCCAATTGCGCAAGAATGCTGCCCAAACCATTAATGGTCTGTTGGATGTCCTGTTCTTCTGCCCCATCAGGGGCTCGGCCGCAGTCTGAAGCCGCCGAGCCTGATTGCTGATTGGTAACTTGCCCTGAATTATTCATGTGAAGCCTCGCCCTTCTGTTGTGTGGCTTAATCCTTGGTGACCACTATTATTTGATCAGCTTCGAAACCGCCCAACCAGCAAGGAAGGCACAACCTATGCTCAGCAATGGTCGCTCCTTGATTACATTCTCTGCCGACTTAGTCGCCTGCTGAACTTGCTGCGCACCGACATCCAGCTTCTCTTTGGCTTGGTCTTTCATCGCGCCAACGGCTTCCGTCGTGGCTTGCTCCGCTAAGTGATATGCTTCTTCTAACTGCTCTTGAGGTTTTACTGTGCTTTCTTTTGTAGTAGCCATAACTAGCCTCCGTTAATGAGTTGAATAGTGAATCAAGTGAAACAATGTTTGACCTCACTTACTCCCTACAAAGCCATATCCATGCCATAATTTTAAGTTATTGTTTTTTATTGATTTTATTTTTGTTTCGATAAAAAGCCATATCTGTACGTGTAATTCTTTCCAGGCTTTCCCCGCCATTCTTGTAATTTTTTCTTAGCGCCTTACCGACTGTTAGCAAGTTATTGCAAAACTAGATGCTAAGTCACTGATCAATAAGACTTAAAACTCATTGGCATACAACCTGCAACTGAAGATGAAACATCGTGTTTGTATTCCATACGCTCAAACACCCCTATCACCAGTAAATAAGGAGTGGCATATGAAAAATGAAAACATCGCCTCAATCATTGAGCTTATCGAAAGCGGAAATGAAATTTACAACAAGGCCATCGAGAACATCGACAACACTTCTTTGAATAATGTGTTGGTAGAACTGCTCAGAGTACGTGAGCGTGCAGTCATTGAGCTCACTCCCTACTCTCTAGCAAGTAACAATGAAGAATCTGCCGACGACACTCCGGTTTCCTACACCATCAAGGCGCGTGAGGTCTACAGCGACGTGATGAAGGAAGTGTCCTCTGACAAAGAGTCAATGTATTTAGAACAGCTTGAAGGTGTCGAAAGCAAGGTACTCAAAGAGATTGAGAATTTGATTACTTCCCACCCAGAGCAGGCGGATAACTCGGTTCTGCTGAAAGTCCGTAGCGATATAAAAAGCTGCAAAGAAAAACTCAGCAGCATCAGCCTTATTAGCTAAAACCTGGTGGTCGCCTTTGCAATAAAGCTCGGTATTGAGCAAAGAAATGGCCAACTTGCTTTGGCCATTTCTGACAAGCCCACAGGCGCATTAACATAACCATCACGAGAAATGTCCCACGACAATAGTCATAAATAAAGAGGTCACTATGACATTGGATAACAATCGAGTAAGGGAGCTACTCGTAAAAATGACACACCATCGCCAAACGTGTTTGCCTCTCGTTAACCCGCAATCACATATGACACTCGCAAGAGCGGCATATCGATTCGTGAAAATAGAAAAAGTGATGATCAAAAAGATGGCGAAGCTGTTCTTCGATCAAGACGGTGAACAATTCATTGCAGAAAATGCCACCGAATACGGCGTTGCCGAGCTAGGTAATTACAAAGAAATGCATTTTATGAATAAATTACTGTTAGATGATTTAAAAGCCCTGCTTAGAGCCATTGACGACACCAACTTAACCGCACTTGTTTCTTATTGGTTAGCTGCTTTACAAGTTGAAAACGATGAAATTGAAAAGCACTTACCTCAGGGTGAGTAATTATACTCGCCCCTCTTTCTTCACTTTGTTTAACCCTCATCCCCAATCAACCTAATAAAAAGGTGTAGATAGACAAAAGCCGCTGCATCTACGCAGCGACCTTAATAGCCTTTTTACGACGCGCACCAAATCATCAAACAACACAGAAAAAGCGCCATGTAGAATACGAAGCAAATGGCGCGTTATCCGCGGATTACAGTGTTAAAGCGAAGCTGATTTACGTCTCTGGCTTGGAACAAATACGTTCAATGACTTTGGACGCAGCTTGATTGCTAGTTGCTCATCAGAATACAGTTCACCATCAATCACATACTCAATCGGTTTATTCGCAGAAATAGTGACGCTCTGAGCCGTCGCGTATTGAAAATGTGTCGATTCTTCCTGTGCGCCTACGCTCGTTAATGTCAGATCCGACAAGGCGATAAGACGTCCGCCTAAAGACTCGGTGTTATCTAAATATGTGATATGCAGCTTGCCATCATCAGGCTGCGGCGCATCACCACCTTGGGCAAGCAACGTACTAAATGGAGCGATATTCGCAACGACAAAACTATGGACTTCAAGCGTTTGTGTATTATTGTCGTGGTTTCCATCTTCAGTTGGAGCGTCTAACGAAACGGTTAAAGCTTGCGTTTCTTCCGCCACTACAGCATTAAAAAAGCCGGTGAGGTAAGCGAGTTGTCCAAAAACATTTTTCTCTTCTCGCTGAGCGTGCTCGATCATCTTCTGTTCTAGCCCAATACCTAAGACCAACAAAATAAGCCGCTGATTACAGTCCGCAGTATCAATACGTTGGCAGTGTCCGCCAAGCAACGCTTCACACGCTTTTTCGACCGGTGAGAATTTTGCGCCAACGCCATAGAGCACATGACATAACGCATTGGCAGTTCCGAGCGGAACAATACCGAGTTTGAGGTCGGTATCCACCAATTGGCTCGCCACCTCTGTTACTGTGCCATCGCCACCAGCTACGATGATTTGCTTAGCTCCACTTTCTTTTGCCTGTTGTGTTAGCTGCTCGGCGCTGAGGTTTGTGGTGGTTTGATGAATACTCAAGCGATATTTTTTGGTTAGCTCACGAATCAAGTGCTGTTCGTTTTCCTCCCATTTGCCGCCACCTGCAACAGGGTTAACCACCATCCAAGTGGATTGATCCAGCCCCAGTACGCCTTTTTCACTGATCGCTCGTAACGTCCTAATCTGTAATTTATTCAATCTCGCGGTACTGCGTACGTCATTGATTTTTTTCATCACGGATTCAACCGTCAGTGACGGGTCTTTGCTCAGTAAATACGCCGCCACAACAAACACTGAACGACCACGCCCTAACGCACAATGCACAACCACGGCCCGCGAGCACGAGATTTGAGTATCAATCCAGTTAATCGCATGGCGAAGACGCTCTAGCGTTGGGGCTTTGTGGTCGAGTACCGGAATCGAAAGGTAATGAAACTGCTTGTAGGTCATCGCACTTTCAAGGCCTGCAAATTCTGCGGTGACATCGACAATACAAGAGATCTCATTGGATTCGAGAAAATCTAAGTCACTCTGAAACAAACGGCGAGATAGGTATAAATTGTCGCTGACTTTTTGGATTGGAGGTACAGTATCACGCCGTCTTTCCCAGGCGTTATACGCTCTAGCCCCCAATAGAAATGGGATGAATGCCCAGCGAATCCACCTGACAATCTTGCCATCTTGGTTTTTTCTAAAAATAGAGGGAATGTCGAATACGTAGGCTACGCTGACCAACGCTAAAGAAAGAGATATCCACAAGAACAGCAAACTAACGATAATTTGAGGCGTATAGATAGCGGCCAATAAACTGATCAGAGCGCCAAGAATATAATATTTGATGATAAACATTCGCTCTCCTTGCCTTCAGCGAGTGCACTTTTTAGTGGAAGTTAGAATACGCGGGGGATTGAGCTTGGATACATGAACTTGAGCAAACGCCTTGATTGAGTGCCTTCCCGTGCCGAAATGGCACGAAAAGGTCCAACACTCTACCTAGCTTGCCATCTCTTCAACATAACCATCCGCTAGTTTCATTTTCTGCTTATCGGTCATTACCTTACCGGCTAACTGGAAGAAACGCTGCTCTTCTTCCTCAAGATGGTGCAACACTTTGTGACGCAAGGTTTTCATTAGGTTGAGCCACGCTGGCGAGCTCATATCGGTTGCATCAAGCTGTGCAATCACTTTATCAATTTCATGATGCTCTGCGATGCCATGGCGAGTGAGATCAATGGTCTTATCGCTATCTATTAAAGGCGCGTAGAAAAATCGCTCTTCTGCCGCTGCGTGCTGTTCGAGTTCCTCTTTAAGGTTGTGGTAAAACTCTTCACGAGCGGGGGAATCTCCAGACGTTTCCATCAGAGCATCGAGTAAAAGGCGCTGCTTTTCATGACTCTCTTTCAGTACATCAAATATGTTTTTCATCTTTGACTCCTTATCTGATTGTAAACAATTGGGACAAAAGGAAGGGCGGTGATTGACCGCCCCTCTCTTACATAGCTATGCGTAAAAAACCTAACCTGATTCGGCTAACAATCTTGGTCTTCAGCGTTTAGGTTTTCTTTAATGTTTTCACATTCATCTTCAATCGCATTTTGGGTTTCTTCGGCGGCTTCATCTATCTTTTTGCCGGCCTGTTCCATTGGCCCTTCTTCACTACAAGCTGCCAACGCAAACACCAAACCGAATACTGCGGCGATACGGTAAATAAATGACGTAAGTCGCATGGAATCTCCTATCTATTTACGTTTTTTCTTCCCAGCAGAACAATCACTATTGATACAATTAATGACAATAGGAATAGGTAAAATATCACTTGCGCGATAGAGGCAGCAGCTCCTGCAATACCGGTAAAGCCTAATAGTGCAGAAATTAGTGCCAGTGCCAGAAAAATAAACATCCAACGAACCATAGTGTTACCTCCTAATAAAAGTGGGTTAAATCACTCGGCTCGCTATTATTGAACCACTTCTAGCTTATCAATCACCTTATTTACGTCATTGGTGTTATTTGCAATTGAAATTGCAAGATCATGCTCCGCATCTGAATTAACTTTACCTGCCAACGTTACCGTTTTGCGTTCTGTCGTTACATCAATATCCGTACCACTCACATTGGTATTCATTAGTAGGCGCGTTTTAACTATAGTCGTGATTTTAGAATCGGTCAGTGTAGCTAAAGCTTCTGAATCAGTTTCTTTCTTGCCTTCATTCACTACTGACAATTCGTTGTTTACTTTTTTCACACCATCAAGACCAGTAACAAGCTCTTCGGCAAGTGATTTTTCAAGATCATTGTTTACCGAACCAGAAAGGGTAACGACCTGATTCTCTACATCGGTATTGATATCAAAAGAGTTGAGATTGCTGTTTAGCAGTAGTGTGGTTTCAGCTTTACCATCTAGCCAAGCGTCCATGGATTCTTTTTCCCATTTATCACTCGCTAAGACTGCTGTAGATGAAGTAGCAAGAACTGACGTAAGTACAATTTTAGCTGCGATGTTATTCATGGTAATTCTCCTTTATTGACGTTGCACTTCCCTAGGAGCAAACCATGTGCCAACTTTATAACTCATTGTTTTTAAGTGACTAATAAAGGAAAGAGGTAAAAATGAGATGAGCAATAAAGTATAAGCATGAATTATTTACACGTAAAAAATGTAATTTTTAATCGGTGATAAAGCCTCCGTCACTTGTGCCGAAATAACCTGATAAAACAGAAAGGCTATTTATCCAGAATCAATTAATAGCAAAATTATTATTTTAAAAATAAAAATCTGAACAAAAGGAAATATCTACTGATGGCTCTCACCGATATATATCAAAAAGGGGCTAACAACATAAAAATACCGAACAAATCCTTAAATCTATGCTGACAATATTTTGTCTTGTGAAGTGAGAATAATCCACGTACATTGTTTCTGTCATAGTAAAGAGGACATTTCTATGTCGATGCCAAGCCTGTTTCTAAGAATACAAGATCCATCACTTAAAAATGCCATCGCTTCTTGCCAGGAACTGAACAAATTTCGTCTGCATGACATCGATGCCGCAGACCAATGGATTGAAGATTTCCTACAACTCAAACCGGAAGTTGCGATTGTTGAAGTCGCCCACTTTACTAGTGCAGATTATCAACGTCTTTCTAATATCGAAGACATCTACGATATGGACTTGATCATCATTAGCTCAGGCGCTCCAAATGAGAACTTGGATAAGCTGATGAACTTGGGTGCTATTTTTCACTACAGAAAGCCCGTTGATATTGCCATTCTGACGGACACCCTGAGCGAAGTCAGCCAGTACTATCAACACAAACAAGATCAAGGGCGTAAAGTGTCCACCAGCGATCTTGACCAATTTGGTCTTTTGGTCGGCTCTTCCTCTCCGATGCATCAGCTCTATCGTATGATCAGGCGCGTTGCTAAAACAGAAGCCAACGTCCTTATTGTCGGTGAAAGTGGATCAGGCAAAGAACTGGTGGCGCAGACCATCCACTTAGCGAGTGAGCGTAAACAACAGCCCTTTATAGCGATTAACTGTGGTGCCATTAGCCCTGAATTGGTTGATAGTGAACTGTTTGGCCATGAGAAAGGCGCTTTTACCGGAGCAAATAAAACTCACCAAGGTGTATTTAAGCAGGCAGAGGGCGGCACCCTATTTTTAGATGAAATCACCGAGATGCCTATCGAGCATCAAGTGAAGCTATTGCGGGTGCTAGAAACCGGAGAGTATCGCCCAGTTGGCAGTAATACGGTTCATATCGCTAATACTCGCATCATTGCTGCTACAAACCGTGATCCTAAAATCGCCATTGAGGAGCAGTTCCTGCGTGAAGATCTGTTTTTCCGCTTATCGCATTTCCCATTAACGATACCGCCACTGCGAGAACGAGGCGGTGATATCGTCGGTCTGGCCAAGCACTTTATCGCGCACCGCAACGCCAATGAGGCAAAAACCAAAACGATTCTTGACTCTGCGATCCAAAAAATCGCTGCACACGACTGGCCAGGTAATGTCCGTGAGCTCAAACACACGATCGAGCGTGCATTTATTTTGGCTGATGACACCATCCGAGATGAACACCTGATCTTCGACACACCACCATTGGAAACAGGCACCAGCATCGAAGACCTTGTTCCGGCGGGCGTTTCGCTAGAAGAGCTAGAAAAAGCCGCCATTCTCAATACCCTTGAAGAGAATCAAGGCAATAAAACGGAATCAGCGCAGGAGTTAGGCATTAGCGTGAAAACGCTCTATAACAAACTCGAAAAGTATCAAGACGAGTAACTCGCTATGGGAATACAAAAAGAGTACTGAATAAAACTCAGTGCTCTTTTTGTATCTTATCTTTTATGCAGTTAGGCTGCGTTTGGTGTTTGATTAAACCCACTGCCCCGCAACAAAACCGCTCGACCAGCACCACTGAAAATTGTAGCCCCCTAGCCAACCAGTCACATCCATCACCTCACCAATAAAATAAAGCCCTTTAATGTCTTTGCATTCCATGGTTTTCGAGGATAAGTGATCAGTATCGACACCGCCGAGTGTCACTTCCGCAGTTCGGTAGCCTTCAGTGCCATTCGGGGCGATATCCCAATGCTCTAGGCGCTCCACAATCGCCGCAAGCTCCTTTTGATTGAACTGTTTTAGCGGTTTATCGACTAGCTCTTTACGTTCAATTAAGACTTCAACCAGACGCTTAGGCAGCACTTTGGCAAGCGTATTCTTGAGTGACTGATTTGGATGCTTCTCACGACTGCGTTCTAATAACTCAGCAACATCATCGTTTGGCACAAGATTGATCAACACCTTTTGTCCGGCCCGCCAGAATGAAGAAATCTGTAACACTGCTGGACCAGATAACCCACGATGTGTGAACAACAGGGCTTCTTTGAACATGGTGCCATCTTCAGCCGTAATTTCCGCAGGTACCGCGATACCAGATAACTCAGCAAAGTCTTCTTTGTCTTCTTTATGCAGAGTAAATGGTACAAGACCTGCCGTGGTTGGGATAACTCGAAGACCAAATTGTTCCGCGACTTTATAACCAAATGGTGTCGCTCCCAGTTTTGGCATCGACAAGCCACCTGTTGCGATAACTAAAGACTCACATTCGACAATCTCAGTACCAGCATGCAAACGAAAGCCTTCATCAATTTTTTCAATCGAATGAACATCGCATTGGTAACGCTGCTCGATGTTCGGCATGTCACACTCAGCTAACAACATCTTCACGATATCTTTGGCCGTAAATGCATCGACACAAAACAACTGGCCGTGATCACGCTCTTCGAACTCAATGCCATGTTTACACACCATCGAGATGAAATCCCAGTTAGTGTATTGGGAGAGCGCCGACTTAACAAAGTGCGGGTTTTGACACAAATAGTGATTAGCTGAAACGTCGTAGTTAGTGAAGTTACAACGACCACCGCCCGAGATAAGGATTTTACGTCCTGGCTTTTTAGCATGATCGAGCACCAAAACACGGCGGCCTCGCTTGCCTGCTTCTGCAGCACACATTAAACCTGCTGCGCCTGCGCCAATTACAACAACATCAAATTTCTTACTCATCGGTAGCTCTTAGACTGATTGGTATCGAATCAAAATAAAAAAGGATGTGCACATTGCACATCCTTGCTTTCTAGGCGCGACATTCTACCGACAAATACCGAAAGGGAAAAGCGCTTAAACTCTAAGCGCTCTGTATGTCCGCAAAATCTCAGACAGAACAACTATCTAGATTATTGACTCTTAGAGAATGAAGGCTGCAAGTAGCGTCACGCCGAGCAACGCGGTCGATAGAACAAACAATTCACGCACTCTTTCACACTTACCAGTAAAAATTTCATCGTGGTGATGATGATATTCTTTACTTTTAATGTAGTGATACAACCTCACCTGCTTGGTGACATTTCCATGAGTGGTAAAAAAACCATTACCATCAACTTGCTGATATAACAGCGGATGCGCTTCACGCATGATATAAATTAGAGAACGAAGAGCGGTGAGATACCGGACCATATTAACTCCAGTTACCACCATTAGCGCAAATAAGATTGTGTCTCCACTGATCATCTTTTCCTCCCTACATCTTCAACAATGCTCAAGAGAAAAAGACGATCAACACTTCGTCTTTACCCGCTACTTACAACGTCCCAAAACGCGTTTACGCAGCTGGAGCATCCATGATTGAAGATGAACCTTCTTTCGCCATTTGTGCTAGATCTTTGTCAATGAAGAACAACGCTTTACCGTCTTCACCTACCAGTTCGATCTTATCTAAAATCCCTTTAAACAACTTCTCTTCTTCGTGCTGTTCTGACACGTACCACTGTAGGAAGTTAAACGTTGAGTAGTCTTGGCTAGTAAATGCAACGTGCGCCAGTTTGTTGATTTTTTCCGTGATCATTTGCTCATGTTCAAATGTCTCGCGGAAAACGTCACCTAGGCTCGCAAAGTCATGCTTTGGCGCATCAATAGCGCCTAAGATTGGCATTGAGCCAGTTTCACTCACGTAAGTGAATAGGCGTTGCATGTGCTCCATTTCTTCTACGGCGTGAGCGCGTAAAAATTCAGCCGCACCTTCAAAACCTTTGTCTTCACACCAAGCACTCATTTGTAAGTATAGATTGGATGAGAAAAATTCTAGGTTAATTTGCTCATTCAATTGTTCGACCATAGTTTGAGACAGCATGTTAACTCCTATTATTGTGCATGCAATATACCCAAGTAACCTCGAAATAAATGACGCTGCGAGAATAGCTTGGTCTGGCAGACACGGCGAAGTTTCACTTCAACTCTAGTCAGTAACACTACGCTTATTTCAGCATATCAAAGTCACTTGGGTATAACGCCACTATAACATGATTACTGAGACAAGACTTTGTACCTACGGCACCGATATGAGATCACTTCAGCAAATTTTTTTTGGGGTTGGTGCTAATCTAAAACTATGACCTTACAAGGAGATAGCAATATGAGTTACAAACACATACTTGTGGCAGTCGACCTTTCAGACGACAGTAAAGTGTTGATTAAGAAAGCCGTATCACTGGCTAAACCTCTGGATGCGAAAGTCTCTTTTATTCACATCGACGTGAACTACGCAGAACTCTACACCGGGCTTATCGATATCAATATGGCAGAAGCGCAACATCAAGCAATGGAAGCATCGCGCACACAATTGGCAAACTTCGCTGAATATGCGCAATACCCAATTGCCCATACTTTAGTCGGTAGTGGCGATTTGAGTAATGAGCTGTGCGATACCATTCAAGATTACAGTATTGATTTGGTGGTTTGTGGTCATCACCAAGATTTCTGGAGCAAGATTCTATCTTCGACTCGACAGCTGATTAACTGCTCACCAGTCGATATGCTGGTCGTACCGCTAAAAGACTGATTGGCGCAACGATAAAACTTGGTTAGACTGCGGGCACATTTGTTGTTGATAAAGATTCTCATCCATGGCTTATCTATCCGCAGTTACCCTACTTTGGGCATTCTCATTTAGCCTGATCGGCGTTTACCTCGCCGGTCAGGTTGATTCTTGGTTCTCGGTGTTCATGCGCGTGGCACTGGCGAGTTTGGTTTTCATTCCCTTTTTGAAATTCCGTGGCGTTAGCAAACCCCTGATCGCGAAACTGATGACTGTCGGTGGCTTCCAGCTCGGTTTGATGTATTGCTTCTACTACCAATCTTTTTTGCTCCTTTCCGTGCCAGAAGTATTGCTGTTCACCGTATTCACACCCATTTACGTCACACTAATCTATGACTTCTTGAAAGGTCGCTTTTCACCTTGGTACTTAGTTACCGCTGCAATAGCCGTATTTGGTGCCGCCTGGATTAAATTTGCAGGCATTAATGAAGATTTCCTACTGGGCTTTTTGGTCGTACAAGGAGCAAACCTCTGCTTTGCCATCGGTCAGGTGGGCTACAAATATATCATGGAGAGTGAGCCCGTCGATTTGCCACAACACACCGTGTTTGGCTACTTCTACTTAGGTGCACTTTGTGTAGCAACCGTGGCTTTCGCGCTCATGGGTAACCTCGACAAACTACCAACCACTGCAACACAATGGGGCATTCTGACATACCTTGGTTTGATTGCTTCTGGTTTTGGTTACTTTGCTTGGAACAAAGGCGCGACCATGGTGAACGCAGGGGCACTGGCAGTAATGAACAATGCATTGGTTCCGGCGGGCTTGATTGTAAACATTGTGATTTGGAACCGCGATGTTGATGTCATGCGACTCGCCATTGGCGGTGCGATCATCATGCTATCCCTATGGATTAACGAAACCTGGGTGAAAAAGCGCGTAGAGATGAGCTACGCCAATAAGTAACGCAGCTAATCCTATAAACATTTCGACAATAAAAAACGCTCTCCGACTGGAGAGCGTTTTTTTATTTGATTAATGCACTTTGGCTTGTGAGATTGCGTTCATCAAAGCATTAGGTGGCGTTGGCAGCAACACTTCTAGTTTCGCATTACGCGCTTCCAGTTTACGCTGACGCTTAAGTAACTTTTGTTGTTTTTTCGCTACTTTTAGCAACTTCTTTTGCTGCTTATAATGCTTTTTCAGTGCTTTTTTCGCTTTCTTGAGCGATTTTTTATCCGCTAAATCAAACCATACTGGTGCGTCGGCTCTTACTGGCTCCGGAGATTTTTCGGCTTGTTTTTTCTCTTTCACACGCTCAACAACACGCCTCACAATCGCGGCTTTTTCGTTGCTTTGTTTAGTGGTCACTGGAATCGCTTGTGCTGGCAGAGCTTCAACCAATAAGCCACATGCTTGTTGCTCACTCAATGGCTTGTCTTGGCATTTTTGTGGAGGAATTGCGGCTGGCTTACAAAGGGTATCTTTGGCCGATGAAGAGCGTGCGCAAGAACGACAAACGAATTTTGGTGCGACAACTAAACGATGGATATCACCAAGTTCTGCCGCGATCTGTTTGCGACTCATTTTACATAAACGTTTAGCCATTCTACTACTCCAGCTTCCCAGTTATCGACCGCATCACAACAAGTGAAATAATAATAATTCTTAGTTAGATATACAGTCAGGGAAGGGAATTAGCAAGAGAAAACTATCAATAGAGACGAGGAAAGAGAGGCTGAGTCACAGCACGACACACCGTACTGTGACAAGAAAAGTTGAGCCGTCAGGAAGTTATGCCATCGATGCTTTAACGTAGACATCGAAGCGATTTTTTTTCGTTTCAATCGCCATGCTTGGCTTTTGCTCGTTCAGCCAATTCGCGTAGTCCGGGCGCTTAACTACTACACGCTTTGTGGCTAACGCCATGGCTGGTTCTAGTAGGCCATCGGCGTCCAAATCAGCGCCAACCAACGATTGGAAAACGCGCATTTCTTTTTTCACGAGCGCCGACTTCTTTTTATTTTCTGGGTGCGGATACATCGGGTCAAGATACACCACATCTGGCTGGACAAAGTCTTTATCTTGCGCCAATTGTTCCAGCGCATCATGGCTAGAAGCATGGATTAGCGACATGCGCTCAGATACCCAGGTGCCGATTTCTGGGTCTTGTTTCGCTCGATCCAAGCCATCATCTAACAAAGCCGCTACGACTGGATGACGCTCGACCATCTGCACTTTACAACCTAGCGAGGCGAGCACAAACGCATCACGACCAAGACCTGCCGTGCCGTCTAACACGGTTGGCGTTGCCCCTTTGTTCAACCCCGCAGCTTTCGCAATTGCCTGGCCTTTACCACCACCGAACTTGCGACGATGACCGACCGCACCACCAATCAAATCCACAAAGATTGCACCCAGCTTTGGCTCATCCACTTTACGTAGCTCCAAACGCTCGGTGGTTAGCACCAAAGCAAAATCGCTATCGTCAGTGTGTGAAAGCTGCCAACGCGCAGCGAGTTCATCAAGATGAGATTGTTGAGACGGGTTTTCACAGATCAATTGCAGTTGCAAAAGGAGGCTCCAATAAAAATCGAGGTAACTGGCGCTGAGTGTATACCTAAGTTACCTATTAATGCTAGGTTGAGCTTGCTACGCAGAGGTTATACAGCCGTCAGTTGCTCCACTAGCTCAGAAAGCGGCTTAGGATGGCCAATACCGTAGCCTTGGCCGTAGTCCACACCGAGGTCTATCAAATGCTGCATGACCTGGTCATTTTCGACAAACTCCGCCACCGTCACTTTGCCTAGTTGCTTCGCCAAGTCATTGATTGAACGAACCATCACGCGGTCCATTTCATTTACGTTGATATCTTGCACGAAAAGACCATCAATTTTCACGATATCGACAGGAAGTTTCTTTAAGTAACCAAATGAAGACAATCCAGATCCGAAATCATCCAATGCAATCATGCAACCCAAAGACTTTAGCTTGGTAAACAACTCAATGGCTTGATCCAGATTGCTCATCGCCGCTGTCTCGGTGATTTCTAAGCAGATTTTTTCACACGGCAGAGTCGAACTTTCCAATCGCTCCAATAAGAAGTCAATAAACTCTTGATTCCCCATAGATTGACCTGAAAGGTTTATCGAACAGCGACCAAGCTGTTCAACCACCTCAGGACGCTGTTCTAACCACTCTAGTGTTTGAGTAATAACCTGCTTATCAATCCAATGGGCAATGTTGTAGCGCTCGGAAGCAGGGATAAACAGCGCAGGAGAAACATAATCACCGTACCCATTGCGAATACGCACCAAAATCTCAAAATACATTTGAGTCTCGTGCTTTTGTAAGCTTTTTATCGGTTGAGCAAACAGTTCTAAACGTTGATTCGACAATGCCTCATGCACCAAATTGACGCTCTGCATTTCCATCTGACGACGCTGCAACTCTTCGTTATCTAAGCTGAATAGATTATAGCGGTTACGGCCTTGCTCTTTAGCGGCGTGACAAGCAGAGTCTGCTTGAGCGTGCACCATTTGTGGCGTATCAGCGGTATGATCGATGATACGGATACCAATTGAGCAACTGATGAACAGGCGTGTGTCTTCCCAAATAAAGAGGTGTTCGCTTAGTGTCGAGATGATCAGTTTGGCAATATTGATGGCGCCATATTCGTCACAGTCTTTGAGTAACACCGCAAACTCATCGCCTCCCATTCGAGCCAAGATGGAATTGTACGGCAGAACGCCTTCCAGCATACTTGCGCAGAATTGAATCGCCGCATCACCTGCATCATGCCCAACCGTATCATTGAGGACTTTTAGTTGATCTAAGTCGAGGTACAACATGGCGTGGACTCGACGATGGCTGTCCACTTCGCACAGTGCGGTCTTAAGCTCTAGTTCAAAATGGTTTCTGTTGTAAGTCCCCGTCAGTAAGTCATAGCGAGCTTGGTATTCCAATTTCTCGGAGAGCAGTTTGGTTTCGGTAATATCTTCGCCCACAATCAGCAGTTGCTCAGATTCACTCAGCGGACGAATATTCTCGCGCACCCAAACACGATGACCATTTGCATGACGATACTCGACTTCACGTCGCCAAACACCATGCACTTGCTGGTTGGGTTGCAATAACACTTGGCGAGGGAACAGCACTTTGTCATCAAAATAGAACTCCCTCAGGCGATGTCCGAGCATGTCCATCGGTTTGTAGCCAAGAAGTAGTTGAGCAAATCGATTCACTTCTTGAATTCGGTTATTACTATCAAGCGTCACCATCATCACGGGCTGCTGCTCGTAATAGTTGCGTAGGGTTGACTCACGTTGGTAGAGCTTGTCCTCCATCAATTTACGACTGGTAATATCGCGCGCTTCAAACAAGTATTGCTTATGATTCCCTACTTGCTGAGAAAAAGGCTTGAGCGAAACTTCTAACACCAATGCGCCGTGTTCTTTACTCCAAATTTCAGCTTCAAACGTCGACACTTGATGGTGAGGCGCGTGGAAATACTCCTCAAGCAACGCTTGTGCTTTTTCACTCCAGTTGGGGTGAAACCAAAGTGGTCGGTCTAAGCGCAGTCCTTGGTGATAAAGTAAGGATTGAAGGTGATCGTTGCCCGATTTAAGCACACCGTTGGCATCCAAAATGCCCATATACTGCATGCTCTGATCGAAAATCGATTCTAGAATAGCCTGGCTTTCTCGCGCAGCGCTCTCACTTCGACGCATCCGCTGTAAATAATAACCCATCAGCAAAATGACCACCGACATCACCACAAACAGGCTACCAAACAGGCGAATTTCCTTGGCAAAACGTTCAGAAAGCTTCATTGGCTTATTAAAAAATACCGCAGAAACCTCTTGTTCAGCCCCCAATCCCCAACGCGCTACCGCTTGGTAATCGAGCTTTATTTCAGAATCACTTTTTTTCACCGCAGGCAGAGGCTGATCAGGGTTATCCAAAACGAACTCAAGCATCTCTGCGCTCTCAATACCATGCCGATAACCACTTTGAATAACCCCTCCAACTGCGCCATGACCCAAACCAATGTCATGCACCATAAACAGCGGCGCGTTTGAGACTTTGTTGACACCAACCCAGTCACGCTCGCTGCCAACCATACCTTGTTTATCTCGGTAATAGGTCCAGAACAAGACGACTTTATCGGAACTCAGTTTTGCGACTTGTTGTTTTAGATCGATGATGCTGTCTGGGACAAGTTGTACGATTTTGTCTCGATATTGCGGGAACTTGAGGACAAAATTGTCGATTTGATAACGCAACACCTCACCGGTCACCGAGTGGTCACTGACGATGAGAACTTGTGTGTAGTTCGGATGTAAGCGCTCAATAAGAGCGAGATTCGCTTCCAAATCGACATCTTCCATGACTCCGGTTGCATTCAGAGAACGATGTAAAGAAGGATGGTAGTTATTAATGCCGTTAAATATAACTGGGGTGTCTTTGATGATTGGGGCTAAACGCTGCATGAGTTCAAGTGCATTGTTATCGCTCACTAAAATGGCATCGAATCGCTCTTTGCGTAATTTCGTAAGATATAAGGATTTTAGTTGTGCAAAAAACTGCTCACTCTGGTTACGTTTCGAGTCTAGATAGAGCACACGCATGTCCAGCGCTCGATCGCCCAGCTGTTGCTCGATGCCTCGCTGTATGGAGTCCGTCCAGAAAAAACCCTGATGATAGGAGTGCACGACCAACACCTTCGGATCTGAGGCCGTAGCAAACGCGCTCCAACATAGCGCGGCAATAACCAGAAAACGCTGCACATTATCTCCATAGCTCGGAGTTAACCCGCAGTTACTCCTGCCAAACCTTGTGAATCCTATCCGCTATGAGTATAAAAGGGAGGTAAAACTCTATCCCTAACGGAAATCATAGTATGAATGCGAGCCTGCCGAAACTCGACGACCTTGACCGCGCAATATTAAAAACACTGATGGCTGACGCCAGAACGCCCTACGCAGAAATGGCAAAGCAGTTCGATGTCAGCCCTGCCACTATCCATGTGCGTATCGAGAAGATGAAGTCGGCGGACATCATCGAAGGAACGGAGGTGATCATCAATACTAAAAAGCTTGGCTACGATGTGTGCTGCTTTATTGGTATTAACCTCAATGCAGCTCGTGATTACCACTCCGCGTTAGAAAAACTCAACGCGCTCGACGAAGTCGTTGAAGCTTACTACACCACGGGCGCGTATAACATATTCGTCAAATTGATGTGCAAATCGATTGAAGAGCTGCAATTTGTACTGATCGACAAGCTGCAAGCCATTGATGAGGTTCAGTCCACGGAGACATTGATATCGTTGCAGAACCCGATCAACCGAAACGTAAATCCGTAAAATTTTTTATAAAAAATGTACAAAAAAGGCCAACCGTTCGGTTGGCCTTGATGTTTTTTGCTCAATTTACGCCGCAATACCCGAATGGCGCAACAGTGCATCGATTTGTGGCTCGCGGCCACGGAAGCGCTTAAACAGCTCCATTGGCTCTTCACTGCCCCCCATTTCTAGGATGTTGTTCAGGAAGCTTAGACCCGTCTCTTTGTTGAAGATGCCTTCTTCTTCAAAGCGAGAATACGCGTCTGACGACAGCACTTCAGCCCACAGGTAGCTGTAGTAACCCGCACTGTAGCCACCAGCAAAAATATGGCCGAAGCTGTGTGAGAAACGCGCCCACTCAACCGCAGGAACTACCGCGACTTTCTCTTTCACTTTCGCCAGAGTTTCCAGTACACGCGCACCCACTTCAGGGTCATATTCGGTGTGAAGCGTGAAATCGAACAAGCCGAATTCTAGCTGACGCAAAATACCCATCGCAGATTGGAAGTTTTTCGCTGCGAGCATTTTGTCTAGCATCGCTTTCGGTAGCGGCTCACCTGTCTCATAGTGACCAGAAATGAACGCCAGAGCGTCCTCTTCCCAACACCAGTTTTCTAGGAACTGACTTGGTAGCTCAACCGCATCCCAAGGCACGCCATTAATACCTGAAACAGCACCTGTATCAACTTGCGTCAACATGTGGTGGATTCCATGACCAAATTCATGGAATAGCGTCACGACTTCATCGTGCGTGAACAGTGCTGGTTTGTCGCCCACTGGACGGTTGAAGTTACACGTTAGATACGCAACCGGCGTTTGCAGCTCGCCAGATAGCGTAACGCGACGACCACGACAATCATCCATCCACGCGCCGCCACGTTTGTGTTCACGAGCGTAGAGATCTAGGTAGAAGCTGCCACGGAGTGTGCCTTCAGCATCAAAGATATCGAAAAAGCGCACGGACTCATGCCAAGTGTCTACGCCTTCGCGCTCAGTAACGGTCATGCCAAACACGCGGTTTAGCACTTCAAACAGACCGCTCACGACTTTTGACTCTGGGAAGTATGGGCGCAGTTCTTCATCCGAAATTTGGAACAGGTGCTGCTTTTGTTTCTCGCTGTAGTAAGCGATATCCCAAACGCTCAGCTCTTCAACACCAAACTCACTTTTCGCAAACTGACGTAACTCTTCGACTTCACGTTCACCTTGCGGTTTCGCTCGTGTCGCTAGGTCATTCAGGAAGCCCAGCACTTGATCCGGCGTTTCAGCCATCTTTGTTGCTAACGACTTTTCACTATAAGTATTGAAACCTAGCATACGTGAAATTTCATGGCGCAGTTTTAGCTGCTCAGTAATGATTTCTGAGTTATCCCATTTGCCTGCGTTTGGACCTCGATCAGAAGCGCGCGTCACGTACGCTTCGTACACTTCTTTACGCAACTCTTGGTTATCGCAGTACGTCATGACAGGTAGGTAAGATGGGATATCTAGCGTAATGAGGTAACCATCTAACTCTTTTGCTTCTGCGGCAGCTTTCGCTGCTGCCAGCGCCGATTCTGGCATACCTGCTAGGTCTTTCTCGTCTGTGATGTGCTTGGTCCAACCCATGGTGGCATCCAGCACATTGTTAGAGAATTTAGAACTCAGCTCAGACATACGTTTGCTGATCTCGCCGTAACGGTGCTGCTCATCGGATGGCAAACCAATGCCTGATAACTCGAAATCACGCAGTGCATCAGTGATGGTTTTCTGCTGGGCACGAGTTAACGTTGCAAATTCTTCGCTCGCTTTGATGGTTTTGTACGCTTCGTACAACCCTTTGTGCTGACCAACCCAAGTGCCGTACTCTGACAAAATTGGTAGGCAACTTTCGTAAGCTTCACGTAGCTCTTCGCTGTTCACTACCGAGTTCATGTGACCCACTGGCGACCAGATGCGGCTTAAGCGATCATCCGCTTCTTCAATTGGCGCAATCACACTGTCCCAAGTTGGGTGAGCGTTGTCTTGTAGAACTTCATCGATTTTTGCTCGGCAGTCAGCAATCGCTTCCTCAACGGCAGGCTTGATGTGTTCTGGTTTAATTTGAGAAAACGGAGGTAGGTCCGTAAACGTCAGTAGAGGATTAGACATGAATAATTCCTTTTGTGTTTTGACTCTGTGATTGCCTGTCTATTTTGTGTAGATAGGCCAACTCAATGTACAGACGAGCCAGCAACATGGATTGGGGGGAGCTCCGTTCCCTTTCTCTATGCCGCGATGACCATCATATAGTCAACCAGCGCTACTCTGTCCTTGAGTCTTGTTATACCTAAATGAAATTTCACACCCTTTTGAGTGCGAGAAACTCACCTAGTTCAATTCGATTACCAATAGTAAGTGTGGGTGACTTAAAGAAATTTCAATAGCGTCCCCTTATCAGAGGAACAGATTTGATTGGAAGTTCTACATCTTTAAGTTACTTGAGTATAATACCGCCATAGAGTGAAAATCACAGACCACACTCAACCAAAGAGTGTTTCGAGAGTTTAATTTGTTAAGTTACCGCCACAGCTTCCACGCTGGCAACCATGCCGACGTGGTCAAACACATCGTTCAAAGCCTCATTCTTGATGCGCTGAAACAAAAAGATAAGCCATTCGTTTATCACGATACCCACTCGGGTGTGGGCCGTTACGATCTGACTCACGAATGGTCTGAAAAAACGGGCGAATACAAACAAGGCATCGCACGTATTTGGGATAACCCAAGCATTCCCGAAGACATCAAAAGCTACATCGATGCCATTAAAGTGCTCAACAATGGCGAGAAGCTGCGTTACTACCCAGGCTCACCACGTGTGGCGCGCGCGCAAATCCGCCCACAAGATCGCATGGTGCTGACCGAGTTGCACCCGGCCGATCACCCATTGTTAGAGCAAGAATTCCATCGTGATCGCCAAGTGAGCATCTTCAAAGAAGACGGATTCCAACGCCTCAAAGCAAGCTTACCGCCACAAGAACGTCGTGGTTTGGTGCTGATTGACCCACCATACGAACTCGCGAAAGAGTACCGCGATGTGGTGCGAGCGATTCATCAGAGCCATAAACGTTGGGCAACCGGTATCTACGCGATTTGGTACCCAGTGGTAAACCGCCACGACATCGAAGATATGATCGAAGGCTTGGAAGCACTGGGCATTCGTAAAATTCTGCAAATCGAGTTAGGTGTTGCACCAGATACCAACGAGCGCGGCATGACGGCATCCGGCATGATTGTGATTAACCCGCCATGGAAACTGGAAAGCCAGATGAAAGAGATTCTGCCATTCCTGCAAGACGCGATCGCACCAGCAACTGGCCACTGGAAAGTGGACTGGATTGTGCCAGAGTAAGCACTTCAGTACTGATATCTTCAAGCGCAACGATATTCTCGTTGCGCTTTTTTATGCTCTCACCTTCTCCCTCCAATCGTGCTTATTCTTCTTTTTGTGCCTCTCATCGCTATTTGTCATAAGTATTGTCGCTTTTTCCCATTTAGGAATTAGTCGAATTCGATTTATGATAGTGGGATAACGGTGGCATTGAGTTCGGGCAAGGTCATCCCAATCTATCTATGTACCAGATAAAATTTATAAGCTCTTGGAGAAAGTAATGGCGACTCATTTTGACTATATCTGTATCGGTGGCGGCAGTGGCGGCATCGCATCTGCAAACCGTGCGGCGATGTACGGCGCGAAAGTTGCGCTAATCGAAGCTCAAGACCTTGGCGGTACCTGTGTCAACGTAGGTTGTGTACCGAAAAAAGTGATGTGGCATGGCGCGCAAATCGCAGAAGCAATGAACCTGTACGCAGAAGATTACGGTTTTGATGTCGACGTGAAAGGTTTCGACTGGAGCAAACTGGTTGAGAGCCGTCAGGCGTACATTGGTCGTATTCACCAATCTTACGATCGCGTTCTTGGCAACAATAAAGTAAACGTGATTAAAGGCTTTGCTAAGTTTGTTGACGAAAAAACTGTCGAAGTAAACGGTGAACACTACACAGCAGATCACATCCTGATCGCGGTTGGTGGTCGTCCTACTATTCCAAACATTCCAGGCGCTGAATACGGCATCGATTCAAACGGCTTCTTCGACCTAGCAGAGCAACCAAAACGCGTTGCGGTTGTTGGCGCAGGCTACATCGCAGTTGAAATTGCTGGCGTACTGCACGCGCTAGGTACAGAAACGCACCTGTTCGTACGTAAAGAGTCACCACTACGTAGCTTCGATCCAATGATCATCGATACATTGGTTGAAGTGATGGACGCAGAAGGTCCAAAACTGCACACCCACTCTGTACCAAAAGAAGTGGTAAAAGAAGTCGATGGCAGCCTAACTCTGCACCTAGAAAACGGTGAAAGCCAAAACGTTGACCAACTGATTTGGGCAATCGGTCGTCACCCAGCGACAGACGCAATCAACCTAGCGTCAACTGGTGTTGCAACGAACGAAAAAGGTTACATTAAGGTAGACGAATACCAAGAAACCAACGTGAAAGGCATCTACTGTGTGGGTGACATCATGGAAGGCGGTATCGAGCTAACACCAGTAGCAGTGAAAGCGGGTCGTCAACTTTCTGAGCGTTTGTTCAACAACAAACCAAACGCGAAGATGGACTACGATTTGGTACCAACTGTGGTATTTAGCCACCCACCAATCGGCACTATCGGTCTTACAACGCAAGAAGCAGAAGAGAAGTACGGCAAAGACAACATCAAAGTCTACACATCTGGCTTTACGGCGATGTACACCGCTGTTACTAAGCACCGTCAACCATGTAAGATGAAGCTTGTATGTGCGGGCGAAGAAGAAACGGTTGTTGGCCTACACGGCATCGGTTTCACGGTAGATGAAATGATCCAAGGCTTCGGCGTAGCAATGAAGATGGGCGCAACCAAAGCAGACTTCGACTCTGTTGTGGCTATCCACCCAACGGGCTCTGAAGAGTTCGTAACGATGCGTTAATTACGCGCTAATCGCATTGCTGATTTCAGTGAATCATTTGAAAAGGTCATCTTAGGATGACCTTTTTTTGTTATCCCATGCTTAACTCGCATTTTCCAATAACGTGCGAATAAACTCGGCTTTAATAGCACTCTCCTGCTTACCATCATGAATCAGACACAAGTCTGCACGCAGTGACTCTTTCAGCTTGATAAAACGAATCCCATGCCAATGATGCTGAGAAAACGTCGACGGCACCAACGTCACGGTATTGCTGTTTGCCACATACGCCATCAAAGTGCTTGGCTCCACCACTTGTTTGCCAATATGGGGTGAAAAGCCTTCTTGCAGACAGGCATTGATGATGAAGTTTGCCGAGGCAGAATTCGCCAAACTCATAAACGCAAACTCACACGCCTTTAAATCTTGGAGCCGCAGCAAAGATTTGCTGGCTAACTCATGTTGCTCCGACACCGCCACCACAAACACATCTTTGCCCAAAGACACCGACTGATACGGATAAATGTTGAGTGCATCGGCAAAACGTACAATGCCCACGTCGATTTTCTTCTCACTCAGATGCTTCTTTTGCGTCTCTGGGTTAAGGTCAAAAATGTCGGCGTGATAAGTGCTATGCTCAGCATGGAAGCGCTGTAACAAACGATCAAATCCGCCCCAAAATGCACTACTTACCACACCAACTCGCAAGATATTTCTCTGGTTCAAACCCACTTGCTGCACTTGATTGAGTGAGACATCCAAGGTCTGAAAAATCAGTTGGCATTTGGACTCCAACAATCGCCCGGCCTCCGTCAGCATGACGTTTCTTGAATCACGCTCAAACAGTTTGACGTTAAGCACTTCTTCCAACTCTTTGATGCGATTGCTCAACGGCGAATTGGTGATATTAAGGTTCTCGGCGGCCTTAGTGAAATGCTTGGTTTGTGCGACCTCGTAAAAGTAACGCAGCATCTTCAGCGTCACGCGCTCAAATGGTTCTGACTTCATGCATTGAGTCCTAGCGAGTTTCATTATCCTCTTTTTAAGGATGATAGTAGAGAATAAAGCAAAGATAACCAGCGCAGAAAGTCACACAATGGAATCAACACACAACCAGAAGGTGACTAACATGAATCACGATCCAGTAATCGACGCGCTACAAACCATTCGCGAACGCAAACCAAACTTCCAACCTAAAGCGGCGTTTATTTTAGGCTCTGGCTTAGGCGTATTGGCAGACGAGCTACAAGACAAAGTGGTCATTCCATACGAAGAGCTCGAAGGCTTTCCGGTTAGCACCGTGCAAGGACACTCTGGTGAGTTGGTAATTGGCACCATGGACGGCGTAGACGTAGTGTGCATGAAAGGTCGCGGTCACTACTACGAGCACGGCTCAATGAAGGTCATGACAACGCCCGTGCGCACCTTTAAAAAGCTGGGCTGTGAGTTTCTGCTCGTCACCAACGCGGCAGGCTCCCTTCGCCCTGAGCGTATTGATGTCGGTTCTCTGGTGGTATTTCATGACCACATCAACACCATGCCTGAATCGCCAATGATCGGTCCGAATGATGAAGAGTACGGCCCGAGGTTCTTCAGCCTCGCCAATGCGTACGACAAAGACCTGCGCGCAGAAGCGTTTGAAGTAGGCAAAGCCAATGGCATTCACCTGAATGAAGGTGTGTTTGTCTCTTACACGGGCCCCAACTTTGAGACCGCAGCCGAAATCCGCATGATGCAAATCATCGGTGGTGACGTAGTGGGCATGTCGGTCGTGCCAGAAGTGATTTCTGCGGCGCATTGCGGCTTACCCGTATTGGCAGTATGTGCGATCACCAACATGGCAGAAGGCTTGGGAGATGTAGAATTGTCTCACGCCCAAACATTGAAGTGCGCGAAGCTAGCCGAAGCAGATTTCATTCGCTTTATTAAGCGCTTTATGAAGCATCACTTCTAAAACCGTTTCATTCCCAAAAGCAAAAGGGTCATCAAGTAACTTGATGACCCTTTTTCGTATCACGTTTTCTAACGTTCGGGGGTATTTCGGAGCCGTTTGTGCGTTTTACTTAACTGCGCGAACCAATTCAGCAATGCCTTCCCAATCGCCGTTGTCCATCATTGCGGTTGGCACCATCCACGTACCGCCACAAGCTACAACCGATTTCAGCGCTAGGTAATCTTCCACGTTGGATGGGCTCACGCCACCTGTTGGCATGAATTCCACTGGGTAAACCGCCGTGAGTGCTTTCAGCATGTTTACGCCGCCTGATGGCTCAGCAGGGAAGAACTTCAACGTACGCAGACCCATTTCCATCGCTTGCTCAACCAAGCTTGGGTTGTTTACACCCGGTACGATAGTCACACCACGTTGCTGACAGTATTTCACTGTGGTTGGGTTGAAGCCTGGGCTAACGATAAAGTCCACGCCCGCTTCGATCGCGATATCCACTTGTTCTGTGGTCAGAACGGTGCCCGCGCCAATCAACAATTCTGGGTACGCTTCACGCATGATGCGAATCGACTCCGCCGCCGCTTCGGTGCGGAATGTCACTTCCGCACATGGTAAACCGTTTTCTACCAACACTTTTGCCAGTGGCAGAGCGTGTGCTACGTCGTTGATTGCGATAACTGGGACGATTTTGATATCTCTTAATCGTTGTTCAAGTGTTGTCATGGGGAACCTCTAAAGAATAAAGCTTAATGTTGCGACGATAATAAACGCGATACCGCCAAGTAACGTTTCCATTACCGTCCAAGTTTTTAATGTGGTTTTCTCATCCATCTCAAGCAAACGAGATACCAACCAGAAACCAGAGTCATTGAAGTGAGACAGTACCGTTGCACCACCCGCAATCGCGATTACGATAAAGCAAAGGTCTAGTTCACTCAAACCTGTTGATGCAGCCACAACTGGCGCGATAAGAGCTGCCGTAGTGGTGAGCGCTACCGTTGCCGAGCCTTGAGCAACACGCAGACAGGTTGAAATAACAAACGCCGCCACAATCACAGGCATACCTGTATCTGTAAGAACGTCAGCCAGTGCATCACCGATACCACTTGAACGCAGTACGCCGCCAAACATGCCACCTGCACCCGTTACTAGGATAACACCACAGATAGGAGCCAATGACTCACCACATAATTTTTCTAGTTTTGCCATGCCGTAGTCTTTGGCAAACACAGCCAGACAGACAATCAAAGTGATCAGCAACGCAACTGGGGTTTTACCTAGCATGCGTAGGAACTCAACCAGTGCCGTTTTGCCATCAATCACACCCGCAACCGCCAGTGTGTTCAATACCGTATCCAAACAGATTAGCAGGACTGGCAGCACAAGGATGGTCATAACCGTGCCAAATTTTGGTGCGTTGCGCTCATCCACCATCGCTTCGCCATTAAAGAAGGCTTTAGATAGTGGGATATCGAATTTTTTGCCCGCGTACAAACCAAATAGGTAAGCGCCAAGGTACCAAGTTGGAATAGCAACCAAAATACCCACCACCAATAGCAGACCGATGTTTGCGCCAAGGAATTCTGCCGCTGCAACCGGACCTGGGTGTGGTGGAACAAACGCGTGCATAACCGCAAAAGCACCAGCTGCAGGCAACGCGTATTTAATTGGTGAGCCACCAAAACGAGCCGCCACACTTAGGATGATAGGCATCATCACTACAAGGCCAGCATCGAAGAAGATTGGGAAGCCAAACAGTAATGAAGCGACGCCCAAAGCAAATGGTGCGCGCTCTTTACCAAAGCGACCAATCAAAGTGTCTGCCAGCACTTTCGCACCGCCAGTCACTTCAAGAATTTTACCGATCATCGCACCAAGACCAACCAGCAATGCCACGGAAGCCAGTGTGCCGCCGAAGCCGCCCATCATGGTCGATACGACTTTCTCTGAAGGAACGCCAGTGGCGATTGCTGTGCCTAAACTCACCATAGTAAGGGAAGCAAAAGCATGGACTTTCAGTTTAATGATCAGAACGAGTAACGCTGCAATGGCAAGGCCTGCAATCGTCAGTAGGAACGTAGGATCTGGGGCTTGGGTTAATTGCTCCATAGGTTCACCTTTAAGAATTATTGTTTGTGTTATGGTTCACATTTATTTCAGTTACCGGTAACATGTTACCGATAACATGAATAAGATAAACCCATATTTTAAAGTGAATTCAAAAATTGAGATCACGCGCAAATTTGGTTATGAGGATAAGTTATGGCTGGTAGTAGTGTCATCGTTATGGGCGTTTGTGCTAGTGGTAAAAGCACAATTGGTGAGCATCTAGCGAAAAAGCTAGGGCGTAAATTCATTGATGGTGATGATCTTCATCCACGAGCGAACATTCAGAAAATGGCATCGGGCCAGCCTCTGAACGATGATGATCGCAAGCCATGGCTAGAACGCATTCGTGATGCGGCGTACAGCCTAGAAAGCAAAAACGAACACGGCATTATTGTCTGTTCAGCACTGAAAAAGATTTACCGCGATCAGATCCGCGAAGGCAACGACAACGTGACCTTCCTGTTCCTTGATGGCGACATGGAGTTGATCCTTAATCGCATGCGTATGCGCAAAGGCCACTTCATGAAAGAAAACATGGTGAAGAGCCAATTCGAGACGCTAGAGCGCCCAGACAACGAGCCTCAAACTCTGATCGTCAGTATCGACGGAGACATCAGCGACGTGGTGGAACGCTCTGCCGCTGAGCTAATCAAAATGCAAGCGATCGAGGTGGCGTAATGACTCACTCTGTTGTTCTTGAGGTCACACAACGTTTGACCGAGCGCAGCCGTGAAGCGCGCGCTGCGTTTCTTACTCGCACCGAAGTCCAAGCCGAAGCGGGCAAAGGCCGCGTTGGTTTATCTTGTGGTAACTTAGCCCATGCAGTCGCCGCTTCTTGCTCTTCTGAAAAGAAAAATATTCTCGATTTTACTCATGCCAATGTCGCGCTGATAAGCGCCTACAACGACATGTTGAGCGCCCACCAGCCGTACCAAGACTACCCAGCACAAATCAAAAAAGTGCTGGCGGACTACGGCCATACGGCGCAAGTCGCAGGTTGTGTGCCAGCGATGTGCGATGGGGTGACTCAAGGTCAAGCAGGCATGGATATGTCGCTGTTTTCGCGTGACTTAATTGCGCAATCAACGGCGTTGTCTTTGAGTCACAATGTCTTTGATGCCACATTACTGCTTGGCATCTGTGACAAAATCGCACCGGGGCAACTGATGGGCGCGCTGTCTTACGCACACCTGCCAACGGCGTTTGTGCCAGCGGGTCTGATGGCAACAGGCATCAGCAACGAAGAGAAAGTCGACGTGCGCCAAAAATACGCAGCGGGAGAAGTCGGCAAAGACGCTCTGCTGGATATGGAGTGTCGCGCTTACCACTCTGCGGGTACGTGTACATTTTACGGCACCGCCAATACCAACCAGTTGGTGTTCGAAGCCATGGGCTTGATGCTGCCAGGTTCGGCATTCATTCATCCCCATACCCAACTGCGTAAAGCGTTAACCGATCACGCAGCTCTGAAAATCGCCTCTATGACGGCGGGTTCTGCACACTTTCGTCCGCTGGCCGAGGTGGTCACAGAAAAGAGCTTGGTCAACGGCATCATCGCTCTACTCGCATCTGGCGGCAGTACCAATCACACCATTCATATGATCGCCGTGGCGCGTGCTGCTGGCATCTTGCTCACGTGGCAAGACATCAGCGATCTGTCGGATGTGGTTCCTTTATTAGCGCGCGTTTACCCGAACGGCCCAGCCGATATGAACGCGTTCCAAGACGCGGGGGGCGTGCCCGCGTTATTGCACCGCTTGAACCAATCCGAGCTTTTGCATCGCGATGTGAAACCCGTGTTTGGTGAATTTGAAGACCAAATGACGCTGCCGAGCCTTGTCGATGGCCAACTGACCTGGACACCGTGCCAAGGCAGCCAAGACGGTGACGTGATCGCCAAACCAGACGCCACTTTCCAAAACACCGGCGGCACTCGCGTACTGAGTGGCAACTTGGGCAAAGCCGTGGTGAAAGTGTCTGCGGTGAAAGAAGAGCAACGCGTGATTGTTGCACCAGCGATCGTATTCCAATGCCAACACGAAGTGGAGGCCGCGTACAAACGTGGTGAGCTGAACAAAGACTGCATCGTTGTGGTCACACACAACGGCCCAGCGGCAAACGGCATGCCTGAACTACACAAGCTGATGCCAATTTTAGGGAACGTGCAAAAAGCGGGCTTTAAAGTCGCGCTAGTGACAGATGGTCGTTTATCTGGTGCATCCGGTAAAATTCCGTCTGCGATTCACGTTTCTCCAGAAGCCATTCGTGGTGGCGCGATTGGTTTAGTGCGCAACGGTGATTTGATTCGCCTTGATTGCCAAACGGGCGAACTGAACAACTTAAGCGACACCACTGGTCGCGAGTTGATTCATTTCGATACCGAATCGACCCAACAAACTTGGGGACGAGGCTTGTTTAGCGTGATCCGCCAAAACGTATCGAGTGCAGAAGAAGGCGCAAGCTTTATTGTTTAAGGCGAGAAGAAAGACCTCGTCGTTCCGACGAGCCCAAGCAAGATCAGGAATTTAATATCAACGTGCTGTGAATCCAGAGAAAGCACCTCTGCTACAGTACTTTTTGTTGGTAGATTCTGAGTCTTGCTCGTCCTTCGCTGTTCAAAATGACAAACTTTGGCGGTTGATCACGGTTCTTTCTAAAAAATGAATCCGTCATTCCGACGAGCCTAGGCGAGATCAGGAATTTAATATCAACGTGCTGTGAAGCCAGAGAAAACCCCTCTCCCACAGCACTTTTTGTTGGTAAATTCTGAATCACGCTCGTCCCTCACTGTTCAGAATGACGAGCTTTGGGATTGGCCACTGCTCTTTCTAAAAAACGAATGAATCCGTCATTCCGACGAGCCCAGGCGAGATCAGGAATCTAATATCAAGGTGCTGTAAAGCCAGAGAAAACCCCTCTCCCACAGCACTTTTTGTTGGTAGATTCTGAATCATACTCGTCCCTCGCTGTTCAGAATGACGAGCTTTGATATTGGCCACCGCTCTTTCTAAAAAACGAATGAATCCGTCGTTCCGACGAGCCTAAGCGAGATCAGGAATCTAATATCAAGGTGCTGTGAAGCCAGAAAAAACACTTCTGCCACTGCACTTTTTGTTGGTAGATTCTGAATCACGCTCGTCCCTCGCTGTTCAGAATGACGAGCTTTGGGATTGGCCTCGGTTCTTTCTAAAAAACGAATGAATCCGTCATTCCGACGAGCCTAAGCGAGATCAGGAATCTACTATCAACGAGCTGTGAAGCCTGAGAAAACACTTCTGCCACAGCACTTTTTGTTGGTAGATTCTGAATCTTGCTCGTCTCTTGCTGCTCAGAATGACGATATCTAGCATTCAGTAAGTTACATCAAGCGGTCTTCATCACTACGACGGCAGCAATCACCACAAAGATACCAAACCAGCCGATTGGCTTGAGTTTCTGCTTAAACAGCAAGGCTCCACCCACTGCGGTACCCAAGATACCGATCGCACCCCAAGAGGCATAAGCAATGGCTAAGTCGATCTCTTTCACCGCTTGTGCCAACAGTGTGAATGCTGTCAGTACCAACACAATCGCCGCAATGCCCCAGCCTTTATATTTAAAGCCTTTTGAGCGTGTCAGCGCCATATTGGCCATGATATCGACCAAGGCAGCCATCACGACAAATCCAAATGACATCGTAAAAAATTGACTCATGATTCGCACCTTGTACTAGTAGAAAATGAACGTTCTTTTGCCGGTTTATCGGCATTTTTCTTGGCGTTAGGTTGACCATGTGATTCCCCTAAGGTCACACACACAATGCCAACAACGGCTAACATCAAACCAAACAATTCTTGATGGTTTAAGTTGGCATCAAAGGCGATGATCGACACCACGGTGATCAACGAGATACCTAACCCTTCCCAAACAGCGTATGCCACACCTATCGATATTTTCTTCGCGGCAAACGCGAGAAAGTAGTAAGAGATTGCGATCAGCACATACATTACGATGTAGCCCCACCACCCGTGCCCTTGTCCGATAAGAGACATAGTGCTGGTGCCAGCCACTTCGGCAACGATGGCGAGCAATAAAAATAGACGTGCAACTAGCATGATTAATCCTCCATCAGAAATTAAAAAAATGCATAACGGAGAATGGTGAATGCCACGTACCTGTATCGACATTCAAAAAGTTAAAAAGATAAAAATGAGCCACTTCTCCTGACTATTTGAGATAAGGTTAGCGCTGGGTAGGAAAAAGAGACAGGTAATTGAGATATTCATTTTTGAATATCTTAAGAAATAAGTTGTCTATGTAATCACACAACATTGATAAGGTTAAAGCATCTGCTCTCTCATTCAGCTGATGCCATCAGGTGACGTCACTGCGTAAAAATCAGCGGCGTATTGAGGGTTTGTCGCACCACTTTATGTAGGTGTCTGTGCAAAGGATGGTTGCGGTTGGTTTGAAGGAAACCGCCAGAGACCACAAACTGACTGAACTCACGATTAACGGGTGGCATTGCGTAAGAGGCGAGTTCTGGCATCAACAATGCCGAGCTTTGACTGGCATACATAATCGCGTCGGTTTCTTGCAACATTTGGCAAGCCAAACGCAAATTATAGGACTTCAGTAACACTACTGGCTCATAACCCATACGTCGATACTCGGACTCCACGGTACAAAGCGGTTTATATGATGCAGGCGCAGGCAAAGAGACGAGTGGTAGTTTGGACACCGTGTCCCAATCATTGCTGACTTTCGACAACGTTGGGTGGTTTTTGCGCGCCAAAATCACTCGTTTTTCAACGAATAACGGGCGCATGTAAATGTCTTTCGACAGCTCGGTCTCTTGGTCAAGAATGCAGTAATCGTGCTCGCCTTCTAACATTTCATCGTGCGAGTAAGTATTCCAGCTGGAAAAGGCAAAGTGCGCTTTGGGAAAGGCTCGATGACAGCCAGTGAGCAGTCGCTGCCCTTGTTCATCCATCAAATAAGGGTCAGTTACAATCGCAATCTGCCCTTGGTATTGCAGTGGGTCGAACACTTCAAATTCTTGCACCACTTTTTCCAGTGGTGCAACCATATTGTCGAACTCGGCGGCGAGACGAATCGCCATGGGTGATGGCTCTACCCCATGTGCTTTACGCACAAAAAGCGGGTCATCAAACACTTGCTTCAACTTCATCACGCCGCGGCTGGCGCTCGGTTGAGAAATGCCAAGCTGCATTGCGGCCAGCTTGATGCTGCGGTTTTCCACCACGGCTTTTAATAAACGCATTAAGTTGAGATCCAATGCATCCAGCTGATGTGCCATACCCTAACCTACCAATACCATTGATGAGCGAATACAAAGAGCAGTTAACAATTAGTTAAACACTCTCTCCCGACGTGATCTGATACCCCATATCGAAGACTTTTTCTTCTTGCGTTTCGCCTTTCAGGCGCGCAATTAATAGCTCTGCGCTCTTTACACCAATTTGGAAACGCGGCGTATCAACGCTGATCAGTTTCGGGCTGATGGTTTGACCGATATCCAGCGCGTTATAGCCCGCCACTGCCAATTGCTGTGGAACTTGAATGCCACGTTGCTGCGCACTCAGCATGGTGCCAATTGCGATGTCATCGTTGGTACAGAACACCCCATCGAGCGTTGGGTGCGTTTCCAGTGCGCGTTCGAGCAAATCATGCGCTAAAGAAAAACTAGAATGATCACCAGTTAATACATGTTTGGGTTCTAGCCCTGCTTCTGCCATCGCGCGATCGTAACCTTGCATCCGCAATTTGGTTCGCGTATCCAGACGCGCGCCAAAATAGACGATTGTACGCTTCCCCGTATCTAGCATCTGCTTAACCACGGTGTACGACGCATCTTCATGATCGAGTCCAACCGCCATATCAATCGGCTCCGATGGCAGTTCCATGGTTTCGACCACCGGAATGCCCGCATTTTTGATCATCTGTAATGTACGCGGCGTGTGATGGCTTTCAGTTAGAATAAGCCCATCGACTTGATAAGAGAGTAATGACGCGATCTTGCGCTCTTCTTCAAGCTCATCGTAGCTAAAATGCGCTAAAAGCGTCTCATAGCCATTGGCTTTGGTCACCATCTCTATGCCCTGAACAAAGGAAGCAAAAATTTGGTTGGACAAAGACGGCAGTAAAATACCAATGGCTTTACTGGAGGACTTTGACAACATCGCCGGTGCACGGTTTTCGATGTAACCCATCTCTTCAATCGCAGTCGCAATCTTGGCCCGAGTCTTTTCTGCCACCGATTCAGGGTTACGCATATAGCGTGAAACGGTCATCTTCGTGACGCCAACCTGGTCTGCGACATCCTGCAATGTCGTACGAGTTTTCTTATTCTGTTGAGCCATAAATATGTGATTTATCAGTAATGTTACAAGTAACATTATGACGAATAGACTCTCTGCCGACAAGTTCAGTGAAAATAATTCGCAAAATGAGATGAATATCAGTGGTAGAGCGTATTAGCAAACGCATCACAAAGAAACGCCTCTTAAATAGCGATAATATTTGAGACCGCAAAAAAGCCCCGAACTCGGGGCTTTCTTCTATATTTTGACCGCAATATCTGAGTCGTTATTTCACGCACACCACGTTCAATAATGAGGTTCCGGTGAGCTGATTGGGCTCACGATCGGCGAACAAACCTTTCTTATCTTTGCCCCAATACGGCAGTTGCAGTGGCCATTGATTTTTTTCCATCACCCCAGACGCCCTCAGCGCTTTAAACTCTGCAGGGTTGGCTAAGCTCATACCCAGTTGCTGACATACTTTGTGCGAGTTTTCGTAGTTGAGGCGGTTCCACGGCTTACCATGTTCCATGTAAAACTGATTATGGTGATCGAGTAAATATGGGACCACGTACGTTTTGCCCTGTACTGAAGTACTCAAGCGAACTTCAATGTCATCATTTCCGGTGACAATTGGCTTCGCTTTGGTCTTAGCAACAGGCTTAGACGAAGAGCTATCACGTGAACTTTTTGCCTTGGTATCTGGCTTCTCTGCCCGCGCTTTAAAGGCGTCGGTATCAGCTCGCACAGCAGGAACTGGCGCGGGTTTCGGGGTCACCGTCGGTGTTGGCTTAACCGAAGATGCGGCTGATTTCGACGATACAGTAGATTTAGGTGTAGGTGGTGTTACTGGTTGTTTCGTCCCTTTCCCAACCACTCGGATGAACGCCTCTTTGTAATTCGACAAGGTTTTGACTCCTCGTAAGTCATCCCTCGCATCAGACAATGCCTTGTAAGGTCCAATCAAACAGCGATAGCCTTTGGATTCAGGCTTCATCCATACGTCAGTCGTGATTTTACTATAGAGAGGCTTAGCTTTCGCGAGAGACATAGGCTTGGGTAGCAATCCGCATTGAATCCAGTAAAGGTAGTTGCCCCCCTGCGGCACTTTCTTTCCCCATACTCCGTTACCAATTGGGCACGTTTTCTCAAGCATCGGTAATTCTTTCTCGCTGGCTTGAGTGGCTTGGCAAAGGAACTCCTCCGCCGATACTGGGCTAGAAAACTGGGCGCATACCAGCGACAAGCCGAAAGCTAGGCTTGCTTGGAAGATACGAGATGGGTGTTGTGCCTTCTTCATTTCCATACACTTCACTCTAAATTAGTGGGTAAGGTCATTATGGCGGCAAAGCGCCAAAAAAATGTGAACAAAGAATAACTAGCAAAAAAAGAGCCGGAA
>NZ_JAWOVM010000035.1:0-43583 GCF_033339895.1 Vibrio sp. 1751 | reverse complement strand
CTGAAACTCAGTATATTGTATAAAAGTCGGTCAACTTTAGGAGGTTTGGTTTCTCGTCTGAATTACGCAACAAAGCCCATTACGACACACACCTTAGTGCTTTATACCACCGTAGGACGCAGCTTATTGAGGCAATGCGAATCCAGCTAAGTACTGATATACAAGACAGCGATGAGTTGTATGTAGTGGTTCAACCGATCGTCGATATCACGAGCGACCGCTGGAATTACTTTGAAATTTTGACTCGTTGGAATAGCAATATCTATGGAAATATCTCTCCAGCGGAGTTCATTGAAGCTGCCGAACAATCAGGCCTGATTATCGAGTTAGGTGAACGGATTATTGAACTCGCGTGTATCGCAAAGCAAGAACTCGAAGCGAACCTAGGCTATAAAGTCAAACTCTCCATCAATTGCTCAGCGTATGAGCTGGTTGATTCCAACCGTTATATTAATCACTTAACCAACATGGTTGAAAAGTATCAGCACGAAGCAAAAGACTTTGTTATAGAGCTCACCGAGACCGTCTTACTCTCACAAAGTGGCCGTGAACAGATGGTACTTAACTCGTTGCGATACTTGGGTTTTAAAGTCGCACTGGATGATTTTGGTACGGGATACTCAAGCTTGAACTATATACACAATTATCCAATTGATAGCATCAAAATCGATGCTACCTTTGTGCAGAACATGCTCTCAAATACAACCTCTGAACAAGTAGTGTTTTTGATAGCGCAATTGGCAGAGCTGCTTGATGTGGATTTGATTGCCGAAGGCGTAGAAGACGATAGAGCACTACAAAAGTTAATTGAAATGGGCTGCCACTACATCCAAGGTTATTTTTACTCTCGTCCACACAGTGTTGAAGAAATCGTACACCTGATAAATGAACGTGAAGTGCGGAGTGCCTAACGTACTGAACAGACTGCTGTCATAGAATTCAAATCTAGTTAATGCACAAAGTAAAAGAGACCAAGCTATGCTTAGTCTCTTTTTGTTTTTTAAGCGAAGTACTTTATTACAGCACTGCTTTCTCTTTATCGCGTAATAGTCTATCCATTTCATCTCTGTTCGCGACAAAAGTAGCCATCTCTTTCTTAGGAACAGAACTCGCCATTGGGATATTTGCTCGCATAGCGTTAACTGGACGGCCGTATTCAATCAACTCATAGTGAAGGTGTGGCCCAGTCACTCGACCTGTTTTACCAGAAAGACCGATACGCTGGCCTCGAGAAACCTTTTGCCCTTTCTTCACCAAAATCTTACTTAGGTGTAAGTAACGGGTTTTGTATTTGCTGCCGTGCTCAACAACCACGTAGTTACCCGCATAGGGGTGTTTACGAGTCATGATCACTGTACCATCACCAGTAGAAACGACTGGTGTACCGGTTGGTACAGCAAAGTCAGTGCCGTTGTGCGGCGCAACACGCCCCGTTACTGGATGTAAACGATTAGGGTTGAAGCCAGAACTGATACGCCAACGGCTACTTACAGGGTAACGCTGGAATGCGCGCTGTAAGCTTTCACCTTTGGCATTGTAGAATTGACCATCAGTATGAAGGTAAGCGGTGATCTCGCGGCCGCGATTATAAATCTTAATCGCCTCAATTTCGTTCTTACCTGTTGGTACACCATTGATGCTTTGTGAGCGACGAACAACTTCAAATCGATCACCTGCACGAAGGTCACGTCCAAAGTTAAGTTGTTCTTTGAGTAAGCTTACGACTTGACTCACTTCCGCCGACGTTAAACCTAAACGACTCGCAGAAGAAGAAAAACTGCCTTGAATAACGCCAACTAAAGGCTCTTGGCTCCACACGCCAGGAATGGAAATATCAGTAAAGTCATAGCTACCATCACTATTCAGCTTGTAGACCACTTTATCTGCAATAGAAAATTGCAGTTCCATTTTCGCTAACTCGCCTGTCGCATCATCACGCCAGAAACGGAGCGTATTGCCCGGCTTAAGTGTATCAAGTGCCAAGTAGTTCAAATCCGTTTCCATTACTTTCATTAACGAGCTGTAACCGAAACCGAGCTGACTAAAAATAGTGCTTAGGTTGTCACCTGCTTGGATTTGATATTCGAAGTTCGGGGGAGTGACAACTTCGGCAGTTGTCGCATCAAGAATTTTTTCAACGACCTGAGATTCAGGTAGGTTCAATGCGATGGTTTTGGTTAAAGATGACTCTTTGAGAGAGTGAGAAACACCAATCGCAACTAAAACTGGCAAGGAGTATAACAGCAGCGCTCTACGACTTGTCAGATTCGGCAACCGTCTTGTAATTTCATTTGTAGACACGGGAATTACTATCTCCTTTCAAACAAGGCTCATAGCTTATGCATTCCCGAATAAGAAATCACTAGGAAATTTCGAGATCTAGCGCAGAAAATACTGAATTTTTACAGAACTCAAAAAAAATTCATCACTGTTGCATATGTAAGTTATTCCCTACACGCTGTAATGTGGATGAATTGAATTGATTTGGCGTGTCTGCCATTGCTTGATCGTCACCGTGCGCTAAATATGAAAGCGTGATAGTTGTATCACTTTTCCATTCGAGCTGAGTAAATTTCACGCGGTCACCAACAAAAATACTGTCTAAAAGTACAACTCGGCTCGGCACGGGGTCAAACTTGAACAAGCCAACATAGTTAAACGAACCGCTACCTTGTGTCGTTACAATCATCGGTGCAACAACCCATGAAACACCTTCAATCTCACGCTGACTAATCGACGCAGTTGGGACAAGTACCTGACCTTTCGTCGCACCTGCATCATAGTCACCTATCAAATAGCCGTTTTCTTTATCCCACTCATCAAGAAAAGTGACCGCACCCTGCTCGGGGACTTGGATCGTCCAAGGATTACGTGCAGTGATACCAAGCGTCTCTTGCACAATAACGTTAGTTTCTACTTCTGTTTGAGGAAACTTAGCCATGATCTCGTCATCAGACAAACTAAAACGATAAACACCCGCGATCACAACCACAACTAATAAAACGATTGGAATAAGTAGAATAAGTGGTATCGGCAGGATTTTTTTGTGAGTCATGAAAGCTTCCTTGTTTCAAGGTATAAACGAAAAGCGAGTATACCATTGTATACCCAAATGATTTCACCTCTTCAAGTGTTTCAAAATTAAACTAAACTGATTATATCCAAATAGTTTCAAGTCCAGAGCTCATAACGAGCTAGTGACACAAGCTCTGTGCTCTAGGTCTATTGGTGTATTGGGACAAATAGGTAATCACGATGACAAAAACCATTCATACATGCGAGTGCGCCTGCGGTTTAGTTGAGATCCGTTGTAAGGGAGAGCCCACCCACACGTCTGTCTGCCATTGCTTCGAATGCCAAAAACGAACTGGCAGTGTTTTTGGGGTACAAGCTCGCTTTGAAAAAGAGCACGTCACTTTAAACGGTGAAGTCACTAGCTATACCCGAATTGGCGATGATGGCAGTGAGGTTCAGTATGACTTTTGTCCATCCTGCGGCACGACAATGAGGTTGTTCGTTGCTGCATACCCAGAAATCATGATCATTCCCGTCGGTCTATTTACCGATAAAGAGTTCCACCAACCTACCGTTTCAGTCTATGAACAAATGAAACACGGGTGGGTGAGTTTCGAATGCACAACGGAACACATCTGCTAGCGGGCAATCCACGTTCACATATTTACTTTGGCTCGGACAAACACCCTATAAGTGAGATTTTTTTGAGAATGATCAATCGAGTTTTACTGTAAAGGGTTTCGTAACTCGGTGTGAGCGTTATAATCGGCTCCTAATATTTGGTGGGGGTTTATTGTGATTTCCAGACTTCCTCGTTGGGTGGAATATGGCGCGTTTCTACTAGCTCTTCTCGCGGGCTGCGTCAACGCCGTTGGTCTTCTCGGCTTTCAACACCAAGCGATAACTCATCTTTCGGGAACCGTAACTCAGCTAGGGAACAGCTTGCTAACAGGTGTGGATAGCTCCATTCACCTGCTCTTCATCGTATTTAGCTTTTTGATTGGCGCTGCCTTTAGCGGCTTTTTTATTGAAAGCAGTGCGTTAAAGCTAGGACGAAGATATGGTGTTGCACTGTGCATAGAAGGAAGCTTGCTCTTACTCAGCTTGGGCTTTTTGGTGCAAGGGGATTTGTACGGCCAATATCTAGCATCAGCAGCATGTGGATTACAAAACGCAATGATCACCACGTTTAGCGGCGCAGTAGTCAGAACCACACATATGACCGGAATCATCACCGATCTAGGGATTATGATTGGAGAGAGCTTGAGAGGTCGTCAATTTGACCGACGTAAAGCAAAATTATTCCTATTCATTTTCTTTGGCTTTTTGTTTGGCGGCGTCGCGGGAGCGGCTCTATTTACGGTATATGGTTTATATACGCTGGTTTTCCCAGCAATATTGGCTTTTTCTACAGCTCTGATTTACTGGAGTTACCTATACATACTTAGCCGTCAACAAAAAGCATAAAATTTCGATCCGATTGAAGCGACATACTTCAATCGGATTTGGCTCAATAGGTTCACACTGCAACGGTACAAGAAACGCTGAACGGCATTTTGACACTGCTAAAAACCTTAGAATAGATAAGGCTAACTGAATTTCTGGCTAAGAAGTTAGTCAGATCAAAATCACATTTGTTTACCATTTTATTATTCCAGTCACAATGCGCCCCATAATTCACTGCGCAATTCGCCTCTCGTGCTACAATTTTCTAACACACGCAACATATTCGCATACACTTAGACGTTATTTGACCAATTACCCGACAAATCGGCTGAATAACTAGATGTATTTAATGAATAGTATTGCAATGGATGCAGTTTGCGGGTACCCTCCGCAAAACTGTGATTAAATACGGATGTTTAGTGAATATTTATGTCATGGAAATGGCAAGTATTGACTAGTAGTAACACGAGACAACTATGCATAACACCACTAATGCTACTGAAGCTCCTAAGGGCAACTTTTGGATGTTTTTCATCCCTTCCCTAATTGGTCTTCTACTCTTTATGGCTCCGATCTCTTACGATGGCGGCCTAACCATTCCCGTTGCAGTGATGGCAAAAGTCATCCCAGCGGTGTTAGGCGATACCTTGATTGCTATCGTCACCAGTATCATCGCTTTCATGGCCGTTGCTTCTGTTCTTTGCAAAATTTTTAAGCCAGCTGCAATTTTACGTAATGGTTTTTTAAACGGTCTCTTCAACCCATCTCCACTTTGGCTCGTTGTTCGTTTAATCGGCGGCGCTGCCGTGTTAATGACGTTTTTCCAAGTGGGTCCAAAAGCAATTTGGGAAGAGAACACTGGCGGGCTTGTTCTTACTGGTCTCCTACCTACTCTGTTTGCCGTTTTCATTTTCGCGGGTTTACTGCTTCCGCTTCTTTTGAACTTCGGTCTTCTGGAGCTATTTGGTGCGTTACTCAGTAAAATAATGCGTCCGGTATTCAACCTACCTGGCCGCAGTGCAATTGACTGTATGGCATCTTGGTTAGGCGACGGAAGTGTTGGTATCTTGCTAACCAGCAAGCAATACGAAAATAAGTTCTATACTCAGCGTGAAGCGGCTGTTGTCGGGACCACTTTCTCAGCAGTATCGATCACGTTTAGCTTAGTTGTTATCGCTCAGGTAAAACTAGAGCACTTATTTTTGCCTTTCTACGGCGCTATCTGTCTAGCTGGTATCGTAGCTGCGATTGTCATTCCTCGCCTGCCTCCGCTTAGTCTGAAGAAAGATCGCTACATTGACGGCAGCAACCCTGATAAAGACGCAGATGCAGTGCCAGAAGGCCACACCACATTCTCTTGGGGTATGGATCTAGCTCTTAAGCGTGCTGGTCAAGTCACATCGGTTCAGTCTGTATTTAAAGAAGGCGTACACAACGCAGTCGACATGGTATTTGGCGTATTACCTGTAGTGATGGGTCTTGGTACCGTTGCATTGGTGATTGCAGAATACACACCTGTATTTGCAATTCTGGGTCAACCGTTTATCCCATACCTAGAGCTACTGCAAGTCCCTGAAGCTGTTGCAGCATCACAGACAATCGTTGTTGGCTTTGCGGATATGTTTATTCCAGCAATTTTAGCGGCCTCAATCGATAACGAAATGACACGTTTTGTTATTGCAGCAATGTCAGTAACTCAGCTTATCTACATGTCGGAAGTAGGTGCCCTACTGTTAGGCAGCAAAATTCCAGTAAACATTGTAGAGCTCTTCGTAATTTTCATTTTACGTACGTTAATCACGTTACCTGTGATTGCTGGCGTTGCTCATCTTATTTTCTAAAATCGAGACGTCAATTAACAAAGGCTCCGCATCGTCGGGGCCTTTTTTATACCTAAAACTCCGTCCACATTAGGCTTTTAGTAAAAAGCTCATAATTTACAAAGACAAAACTTCAACAAAACACCTGTCAGCACCAACAAAATTTTCATCACCTCACCTGTAAAGCCAGTTAATGCCACTGTTTGTTAAGCAATTCTTTTCATTATGACGATTTCATTAATTGAGCTCGCAAACATGATCACACTCACAAGTTTTAACGTAAATTGTCGGTTTGTTTAAATTTAGTTAAAAAAGACGACAAATGAGTTCATGTTTTTGACAAAGATGTCGATAAAAATATAACCAAACACAATAGGTTTCTCTTTACGCCCAATTCGCTCGGTTTAAAAGAGGCGAAAGCAAAGTGGAACCAACCGGGAGAATCAGAGGAAAGCTCATGAAATTCAGACATAAGGTTGTCACAGCCTCTTCATTTTTGCTGCTAATTACCGTGTCGTTATTGTCGACACAACAAGTTATGACCATCCGCTCCCAAACTCAGGAGCAAATCGACTCAAGTGTAAACGAGATATTGACCAGTGTTGGTAACACTGTGCAATCAGAAATGAATGCAAAGAAGGATCTCGCTCGCTCCATTACTGAAGTGATTGAGCTTGATCCCAGTTCACATAGCTATGTTCAAAACATACTTGAAAGACCGACGCCAAAAAGCAGCTTCCTTGCCATCGGTTTTGGTTATGAAAGTAATGGCTTTGTGATTGAAAATGACGACGGCTGGGATGCGGGTCCAGACTACGACCCACGTCAGCGTCCTTGGTTTATTGCAGCTAAGAGCAAAGGCGATTTGGTCGTAACCGATCCGTACGTCGATGCGTCTTCGAAAAACGTTATCATCTCTGTTGGTACGCCAGTAAAAGAAAATGGCCAGTTTTTAGCCGGTATGTTTTATGACCTCGAATTAACTACCCTTTCTGATCTGGTCAACCAAGTGAATCTGTTTGATGCTGGTTACTTATTTCTGATCACCGCTGATGGCACAACCATTGCTCACCCTCAAAGTAAGTATAACGGCGAGAAAGTCGGTAGCTACCTCCCGCAAATCGAACTTACGCAATCAGCACAACATGTTGAGATTGATGGCAACCGCTACATGGTTAACCTGACTCACATTCCTGGCGAGAACTGGTACGTAGGTTCGGTGATCGATGAAGCTGTTGCCTATTCTGCCGTAGGAGAGCTTCGTAACAACGCTATTATTTATTCAATCATTGCCGTGATTGCATCTATTATCGCCCTAACTCTGTTGATTCGCACTCTCATGCGTCCTTTGGACACGCTAAACAATGCGATTAAAGATGTAGCATCAGGGAAAGGCGACCTTACACAACGCCTCGAAACAGATACTGACCAAGAGTTTTCTGAGCTTGCCACAAACTTCAATACGTTCATGGAGAACTTACAACAGCAAATCATTGAGTCGAAACGTATTTCTGATCAAATTTTAAACGGAACTCAAATCACCGCTGAGGGCGCAAAAGACTCGGCAGGCGCAATTCACACTCAGCTGCAAGAGCTAGAACAACTTGCTACCGCGATGCATGAGATGTCTGTCACCGCGACAGAGGTTGCTAATAATGCGCAAGGTGCGGCAAGTGCAGCTAAAGAAGCCGACCAAGCAACGGTTGAGGGGTCTTCTATCGTTGGTGAATCGACACAAACGATAAACATGCTTTCCGATAGCATTGACCTTGCAGTCGAAGAAGTACAAGTGTTGGAATCTGCTACCGCCAATATCGAAACGATTCTAAAAGTCATCAACGATATTGCGGACCAAACAAACTTACTCGCGTTGAATGCCGCAATCGAGGCTGCACGTGCGGGAGAATCTGGCCGAGGCTTCGCCGTTGTTGCAGATGAAGTACGTACACTGGCACAACGTACTCAAGAGTCGACAACAGAGATTCGTACTATGATTGAGCAACTACAATCTGGCGCTTCATCTGTGGCAAATGCCATGCATCAAAGCAAAGGTAGTGCTATAGAGGCCGTTGAAAAAGCGGGTTTAGCAAATAGTGCGTTACAACGCATTCGTGACGCGATTCAGCGTATTTCCGATATGAACTTGCAAATTGCCTCAGCAGCGGAAGAGCAAAGCCTTGTCGCTGAAGAGATCAACAACAATACGGTGAATATTAAAGACCTATCGACTCAAGTCGCCGAATCGGCAAATCGAACCAACGACGCGATGCAGGCGCAACAAGAAGATGTACATAAACAAGATCAAATCTTAAATAGATTTACTGTCTAACACTCATCTAAGCAAAAACAGCGAGCACCGGCTCGCTGTTTTTGTTTTTAACCCTCAACCCTAGTATTGGTCGATGTTACATGTGCCATGTTGTTGCTATTAAGCTCAACATTACAAGAACGCCGACTATGTGCCCTTTCAAGTTTAATTGAACTCGACATGGATATAGCGATCATTAGAACGGCGATAATAACGGTCGTCCACTTTTAGATAAGTGAAATCTCCAATCTTTATGTAGGTACTATTCCGAGGAATTCGGTCATGGTAATAGTAACTGCGCCTTGGTCGTCTGGTCTCCACATAAATAACGTCACGATGTTTGTGTTTATGCTTGTGCTTGCGCTTGTGTTTATGATGGTGGTGATGAGCATGATGGTGATCGTACCGATGTCCATGCTTATGCTTCGGGTCAGCCACCGCTTCTGTACTCAACACACCTAAAGACAACATAACGCCAACCATGGCAAAAGATAATTGCTTTGACACAACAGAGCCTCTTATTCATATCAACATCGATATAATAGAAGGGTGAATCACTGTACATGTCAGCCTTTCGCTAAGGAGTTTTACTAAAAAGTCAGCGCTAACCGTGATTATCAGAGAAACGTCAAACATCACAAATGCTGATGACTTCGAGTGGCCTGGGTTCGGCTATGAATACAAAAAAGCCGCCCGTTTGACTACGAGCGGCTCAGTTTTTAAATAAGCTAGCGTGATTTTATACTGCTTGGGCAAACAGCAAGAAACAGCCGAATAGGAAGATCATGCTCATTCCCATTGCGCCGCCACCAGCTTCATAAATATTGTCATCTTCTACCGGCACTCGGCGCACTTTCATGGTCATTGATAATGGGACAAAGACCGCGAGAAACACAAGAATAATCCCCGCGTAGCTGAGAATAGCTAGGAAGTGTTCTGGCGCAAATACAGCACCTAATAGTGGTAGCACAAAAGTAGTAACAAAAATCACTGGCTTACTTGCTTTCAGTAGGTCTGCATTTTGATCATATAGCGCCATTGCAACACCTAAGAACGACGTTAGCAGTGCCAAACCAGTAAACATGGATAGGATGAACTCTAAGCCCTCGTATTGCTGACCTAGTACCGAGATCAACTCTGTTACGTTGGAGTATTGAACAAGCTCATGAGGTGGTAGATTGCCGACAACCGCTAACAACCATAATAGGTAACAAACAAGCGGAATAGTTGAGCCCACGATAATCATATTACGCAGCTGTGTTTTACTCGCTTCTTTGTTGTAAGTTACAAGCGATGGGATCACGACCATAAAACCGAAACTGGTGAAAAGCACCGAACTGGTTTTGATAAGTGCCATTTTATCGTCGCTCACAACCTCATCAAGTCCTTCAAACGAGACGCTTGGTGCAAGCGCAAAAAGTGTCAGGATCAGCGCTACGATCATGCCTAGGAACAAACCGCGATTCAGCTTATCTACTACCCCTGTACCTGCCGAAACAATGATACCAACTAAAAGAGTAAAACCGACTTGGCTTGAGATCGTAGATGTTGGAAGCCCAATTGAGGCTGTTACTTTTTGTACCAGATCACCCGCACCAATGATGTAAGCCATTAATAGACAAACTAACAGGGCGTAAAGCAAGCTGTTGGTTACCAACTGGCCTCCTTTACCAAGCGTTTCGCGAGCAATTGCATTCATGCTCACACCACCACCTACTTTGCAACTGGCTTCAAGAAGGAGCAGCGCAGCATAAGTCGTTCCAGCCCAGATGAACAACATAAGAAGAGTGCCCCAAAGGAGGCCAAATTGAGCAAGCACCATTGGTATAGCAAGCATACCAGCGCCAAGAGCAGTACCTGCAACGATCAGGGAGCTGCCGACAAGTTTTAGGTTCACGGTTAATACCTCTAAATTCAATCCGTTAATTTCTCGCCAGTTGTGCTTTATCTAAAGCACACAACAAAACGCTCCGACTTAGTCAAAATTTGGTTACAAGAGCACTATGTTACAAGAGCCCTGTATGGCTAAGAAAACACGCAACAAAAGGTGGTTAATCATTTGCACATGAACACTTGAGAGTCGTTTTTGGCGATGTCATCGTTGATGAAATGTGCGCAACTTTGGGTTCGAAGCAAAATTGTTCATCTTAATTCATCAACCCCATTCGTTATGAATGGATTTGGTTCGAAAAGATTGTAAGGCATAAGCAGGACGATTGAAAAGCAAAAGGTCAATCTTATAGCGATATATTTTAACAACTCTTATCTTTTACCTAAGATGTGTTGTTTTTTTCGTCACTAATTAGTCTTTTATCGCTTAAAGAGAAGGAAGAACGTGCTCAATGGCTCAATTTGGCTGGGTGTACAGATTAATTTACAGTTTAAGTGAAGGTGTTAGATTCCAAGGACGTAGCCTAGATCGGACAATATCGCTATTATTCGCTGCGTACCGACACTGTTCGGTTCACATACCTCTAAACACTGATTTACGGTTCGAAAATATAGGTAAATGAGTGTCCGAATGCTGGGTGTGGTTCCCCAGCATTTGCATCCTTTCTTTTAGATGTCATCAATTGATCGAAATTGCGTAAATCTTGTATCGCCCGACTTTACGACTGTGTTAATACGCTTTATCTAGCGCGCCAATGATATAAGTTAACACTGGAATACCCATATCGGCGACCTGCTTCTCAGTCTCACTCATATTTTCATGCGCGATCCGCAGCTCTACTTCACTTATCGATTCTTTGTGAAGGTAAAGCTCTTTGTAGTTCATCAATCGCTGTTGTGACTGTTGAATCAGTGTCACAACATTCTCTTTAGTCTCACGATGTTGCTGATCAATTTCACTAAATAAATGATCTAAAATGCGTTGCATTTTGCGAATAGAAGCTTTCGTTTCTATTGATTTGTATGATTGATACTTTTCCATTGAGTTAATAACTGACTAAAATATTTACGTTTTTATAAGACAGTTATTTTTATACTGATTGCAAAGCAGGTAAATATGTGGTGGTTAAACTGGTCCACTTCTTGCTACGTTTAGGTCAAAACTGTCCTTTCAGGAGAGCACATGCAGGTAGACCCTATAATTCAAGCACTGATCGCAAGACGAAAATCGAATGGCCTCTCCCGTGAGCAAATGGCAAACATCGCTGGAATGAGCGTAAAAACATATCAAAGGATCGAGCGCGGAGAGTCCGATCTTAAACTCTCACAATATCGTGCCATATTGCGTTCGCTTCATTTGACTGACCTAGATATTGCTTTAGATGTACGTGATGTTCAGCATGTCACAGCAAATGACCTAACGGCCGTGGCGAGATTGCTCTCACCGGAAGCTCAGTCCCTGCTCGTTCGCCTATTATCGTTAGTCCTTGAACAAAAGAACAAGAAAGGTGATTAACGACATTGCTCATACCCAAACGATGAATGCCCTGTTGAGCGTTGAAACATGAATCGTTTAGACAAAAATAAAACTCGTCAAATGACGAGTTTTATTCTTTATATCAGTCCGTTACTCTAGGCTTTTCAATTCCGATGTATCAACGCCTTTTATTGCATCTTTCGCCACTTTATCAGGATCAAAGACATCACGTTCTTCATATGAATTATCAATCATGCCTTGTCCTATCGCGGTTGCCTGCTTTTGTAACTTGTTACCCTCTACCTCACCAGCATCCCAGCCTTGCCGATAATCTGAGTCGGTTTGATACCTTGTTTCGTCCTTAATATAGTGTTCAAAATCATTCCCTGCCTCTTGCATACCACTATGCCGACCGTCATGAAAGCCTTGGATATAAGCTTCATCATAACCGCTCTCTTTTAACGCGCTGTCACTCGTACCACAGCCTGAGAGGAGAACAAAAAATAGCGAAACGAATACCTTATGAAACATATTTAGGCCTCAAAGCTTTCAAATAAATTAATCATAGTTCGCGATTTCAACTTCTGCTTACTTCAGGCTATTAGATAGCATTGTGACTCGACGAAGCCTGTGAACTTGAGTCCCTACAGTGAGTACAAAGCTGGACAAAGCATCACACCTACTGATAAACATTATACTCAACGCGCGTTTAATACTTCCATCGCAAGTGCTTCATCATCTTGCTCAGCCAAACCACTGATACCAATTGCACCGACGACTTTCCCCTCTTGTTCTACAGGTACACCACCCATAAAGCCTGTGATCTTCGGGTCAGTCCAATAACTCAACTGCTTACCCGTCTCACGAGCCCAAGCACCCAGATTGCCGCTAGGCTGACAGTCTCTAGCCGAGGTGTAAGCTTTGTTATGTGCCAACAAACCTGCTTGCACACTCACATCATCCATTCGGGCAAAACCGAGCAATTCTCCATGTGTATCAACCACGGCAACCGCAATGTTCTGCTTGCGAGCAGTCGCAATTTCCAATGCCGTTTGAATCAGAGTTTGAACTTGTACGTATTTCATTTTTCTCTCCTACGGGATCTCATGACCAAGGGTTTTCTCGAACAAGCCATACCAATGGCTACGTGATAGCGTGACGTTCTCTACTTGAGCACAAGCGCGAATACGCTGTGGGTTTGCAGTACCAATAACAGGCTGAATTTGGTTTGGATGACGCGTCAGGAAGGCTAAAACAATCGCCTCAGACGACACGCCATATTCAGCTGCTAGCGCCATTACCATCTCCGCCGTCTGTCTGGTGTTGTGATCATCAGAATGTAAGCCACGCTCTGAGAATCTTCCTTGCGCCATACTGCCCCACGCTTGCAGTTGGATATTGTGCCTACGGGCATGTTCCAGTGTTCCCGCAACGTAGTCAGATGCGGACGAAGGAAGCCCCATACCTTGCTTGATGAAGTCAGACTTAGCCAGACTCATTTCCAACTGGTTCGCCACAACAATTTCGCCCGTTGCTTGTTGAAGAAGATCAATTTGAGCACTGTTCATGTTAGAAACACCGAAGTGGTTAACTTTGCCAGCTTGTTTCAGTGCTTGGAGCGCTGTGCCCAGTTCTTCAAATTCAACCAGAGGATCAGGACGATGCAGCATCAAAACATCAAGGTTTTCCACGCCAAGGCGCTCAAGAATGCCCTCAACAGAAGCCGTCACCCATTTGGCAGAGAAGTCATACTGCTTAACACCTTGCTCATCTCCTAGACGGATGCCGCACTTGGATTGCAGATAAATTCGCGCTCGTAAGGTTGAGTCATTGGCTAAGATGCACCCAAACACTTCTTCTGCCTTACCGAATTTGTAGATATCCGCATGATCAAAGAGATTGATGCCAACCTCTAATGCAGCCTCGACAGCGGCATAAGCTTGGTTTTCATCTTGGGCGGTTAATGGGTTGCGATTCCACTCCCCTCCAAGTCCCATACAGCCGAAGACCAAGCGGCTAACGTTAGGTAAGGTTTTGGCGAGCGGTAGTGTTGGATTGTTCATCGTTATTCTCACTTTTCCGATTTCTGCATCTTCAATTTCTTAAGTTAACTCTAACCATCTTACCGTTCGTAAAAATTAGTTTAATACCGTAAAATCGAATTCATTATCCTCGCTACCGAACAATTAAAGCGAACAATAAAGACGAGCAATCAAGATGGCAGATTATAAGAGAATCGAAAAACTGATGCTGTTTGCTGAAGTGGCTCAAACACTTAACTTTTCTAGGGCAGCGGAGCAACTTGGCATTTCTAAAAGTTACCTGTCGGAACAAATCAAGCGCTTGGAATCGGAACTCGCAACGCCTTTGATTGTTCGAACCACACGCAGCGTGAGATTGACGGCAGAAGGTGAATCGATCTTTGCACAAGCGGAAGATCTCAAACGCCGCGTAATGGAAATGGAAAAGAGTTTAAGTCAGCGATCTGAACAAATAGACGGTCTGATTCGTCTTACCGCTCCCAAGATGTTTGCTGAAGCGGTGCTGCATGATTTGTGCGTAGCGTTTCGCGCTTTACATCCAAACGTAGAGTTCGAGATCCTTTCTAGCTATCAAGCGTTTAATCTGACAGAAACCAGCGTTGATTTTGCGTTTCGAGCGACAAGAACGCCGCCAGAGAATATGATTGCTCATCACCTTTTGGACTACCACCACTGGCTGGTTGCCTCTCCTCAGTATCTGCAAGAAGAAGGTACGCCGGAGACATTAGATGATTTACAAGAGCATCAATGCTTAACCACATTGCATCAAAAAGAGTGGCCGTTAAAAACGGGAACAGTTCAAACCCAAGGTTGGCTTTCAAGCAATGAAAACCGCTTACTCAAAGAATCAGCCCTGTCTGGCAATGGCATTGCTCGGTTAGCAAGTTACTTTGTCGAACAAGACGTTGAGCACTGCCGTCTAGTGCAGGTTCTATCGGAAGAAACCGACCACCAGCACAACGCGGTTTACTTGGTGTACCCACAACTTATCTATCAATCGGCGAAAACCAGAGCCTTCATTGAATTTGTGAAGCAGCACTTTGCTCAATAACTAAAGTAGTTAATCCGCTGACCACACCGAGCGAATATCTGGCCAACCCCAGTTAGTAAGAGCGACGTCTTCTAAAACACCTTGGAAACGCAAAGTTTGTGTATGGTGGAACATGGGTGCAATCCAGTATTCGCTGATCAACGTCGATGCAATTGGCTCCAATGCATTAAGGTAGTCCTCAAGTGGAACGAAAGATCTGACTCTCTGTAGTTGTTCATCCAACCATTGTGCGTTCTTTTCTCCCAAAGTGTGGAATAGCACAGCGTTGCTGAAGAAGTTCGTGAACGCTGAGGCATGACGATTATCATCTAGGTTTATGTTCGTCACGACCATCGTCTCATTTAGCTCACCATTCTTAGCTTTCTCGTTCAGCTCACGATAGGAATACATAACAATTTCTACTTTACTGCCAACACTCGCCAAACGATTAGAAATAGCCCGCGCACAGCGACGCAACGCGGTATAGTTATATCCTGCTATCGTAATGTGTTTAGGTAACTTAAGCGGCTCACTAAACGGACGGAGCACTGGCTTCCAACCTGGTAGCAGGTTATAAGCGGGTATACTCCCAAATACAATATTCTCGCGGCGCATCACTTCGGCCAAGTGCTCAGGTTGAATTAGCTCACTAATATAACGGCGCTGCGCTAAAGAGAGTTTGTGCTTAGCGTGCTGATTAAATAAGGCGAATAAGCAACCATCTTCTATTCGACTACGCTTGCTCGCCGATGAGTTTTCTCGGTTTTGCGTCGACATATAGTGTCCACACAAATCCTCCTCGGGCGAAGCATCCCTTTGCAACGTATTTGCTGCCAATGACGGGTTCTCCATTTGCTCGTCATTAACAATCCAGATAGTCACCAAATCCGTTAGAACTCTACATGCATAGTAACCATTAAATGCTTGCAGTTTTAAACGACTTTCATTGTGCTCGACAACAGAGAATGGGCCACTTCCGACCACCAGCTTGTTATTCGCTACGTTAACTTGGCTTACTGGTTGAATGCCGTATTTCACTCCAGAAATAAGTCCAGCAAAGCCCAAGTCAGCTCGATTAAGCTTAAAAACAACTTTCAATGGCGTTGGCGCAGTAATGTTAGCAACATGTGCCAACTCTTTTTCGTAATACTGTAGTGAACTCAACTTTGCAAACAAGCTAACCACTGTTTCTGCATCAATGGAATTACCATTATGAAAAGTCAGACCTGGACGAAGGTAGAAAGTCCATTCGTAGGTGTCTTCGTCATAACGCCAGTGATGTGCGAGTTCTGGTTGCACTTTCCCATTGTGATCACTCGAAACTAAGCAACAATAGATTTGCCTTAATAAGAAACGTTCGCTGCTACGCTGAAGTTGATGTGGAACGACGCGCTCAAACATTCGCTTATAGGTTAATTGAATATTGAGCTGTCCTTCTTGCACAGAAGCACCAGACGTTGTTTTTAACAAACGGCCAAATGCCATTTCGTCTTCATCTAATATCGCCAGTGCTTTTTCATACTTGCCTAACTTGATACGTTCAAGAGCCAAGCTCTCTTTTAAAACGTCTAACTCCATATTCAGAATAAGAGTCGATCGTTGGTTCCGCCCAGCTTTCGGGTGCCAGCTCAACCACGCCTTCTGCTGCATCTGCGTTAGCAGGCTACGAGCATGCCGAGAAGAAGTGAACATGATGTCGGCAATGTCCTGTAACGTGGTTTTTGTTTCATCACCAACGCTAAACGAGAGTAATCGTTGGTAATAGCGAAACAAATTGAGATCAGACACTGAATCAACCTTAGATCTGTGAAGTTTGTGGATAGGAATAGTTTACTTAAGTTGGCGGTAATAAAATAAGAAAACTTCCTAATTATCTGTTCCCCTTTTCCACAATTAACCTCCAAATTCGGCTTTAAAGCCCCATATATTTACGTTATTAGGAAAAAAGCCAACAAAAGCACTCTCTTTTTTATATCCCCTTTTATACACATAATTTACTCGTCAGCTAAAGGAGGAAAAAATGAAGAAGCCAATGATGGCGTACTTTTTTCAGCAACGCCTAGCTCAATCGAGTAATAAAATAGAAGTGATGACTCTGGTTTATCTTAACGATATGTTCCAGTGGTCATAGCCTAACCTCAAGCAGAACTTAGCTCCTGATACTACACCCCCACTTCGTTGTATCTTAAGTTCTGCTTTTTCATCTTTTGCACTCTAATACCTTATTGCAGGTTACTAAAAGTTAACTAGTTGAAACACCGCAAAACAGAGTCTACATTGAAGTCTCATCCCCCAATCGCTTTGTTGAGAAAGGGGCATTCATGGATATACACCATCAATTCGGGAGTCAATATGGCAACTTCAGTGAAACTTAAAGCGGGCGACAGCTTCCCTCATCTTCAAGCCACTTTGCTAGATGGTTCAAACGTAACGTTGGGTCAGCCGCAAGGTGATGCGACTTGGCAAGCAGTATTCGTTTATCGTGGTAAACACTGCCCTCTTTGTACTAAGTACCTCAACGAGCTTGAGAGTTACAAACAGGCTTTCGCTGATGCTGGCGTCGATATTCTTGCCGTTTCTGGCGATTCAAAAGCACAACTAGAGGGGCATCTAGAGAAACTCGAAATCAGCTTCCCTATCGCTTACGGCCTGACCGAAGAACAAATGAAAACGCTAGGCTTGTATGTATCTATTCCTCGATCTGAACAGGAAACCGATCATAATTTCGCAGAACCAGGTCTGTTTGTGGTGAATGAACACGGCGACTTACACGTGGTGGATATTTCAAACAACCCGTTTGTTCGCCCTGAGCTTGGCGCGCTATCACGCGGATTGGCATGGATTCGCGATCCAAACAATAACTACCCTATCCGTGGCACATTGGATTACTAATATCTTCTACACCCAAGTAAACTTTCTATCCTTAAATAAGCTAGGATTCTTGCCTTAGTGAGAATAACTTGGAATACATATCAGATCCGTGAGATCTGATATGTATCAACAAGTTGGAAATAGAGTCCTTGTTCATTATACAACGCCTTGATGAAAAACAAGATCAGTGAAGCCCAGGCTCCCCTCAAACAACGTTAGTTATTTACTTCTAAGTCACTTTCACGATAAATACATGAAATTAAAACTAAAAACTTAGACTTAACGGATATATAAATCATAACGGTACCTACACAAGTAGTTGGCTAGCGATTATTATCCTATTGCAACTCAAAATTGTGCAAATCTAATAATTCATACCATAAATGAAAACATAGATACCGTAAGAGACAAAATAAAAGCAAACGATTAAATTACCAATAAAACACCGTTCAATTAAAATAAAAAACATTTCACTTTATAAAAATGTAATTAATCGTTATTTGCAATCACACATCTTAATTGAGAAATACAGTATGAATAAAATCTCTTTACTTTATATGGCCGTTTGTATCGGATTAGTTGGATGCGGTTCAGGAGGAAGCGACAACGATCCAGCAAAAGATATACATCCCACCATTTCAAATCCGGAACAAGTCAACGCAATGACGGTGGACAAAGGTCATTTCTATTGTTCTGTAAACCAACAAAAACTGGAACACGGAGGGACATCTGCAACTATGTCCTACCTGATTGAAAAGAAAAGAAATTCTACGGTTGTCGACGATTATGAATGTACCGAATACGGTTTAAAGAAAGGTGAGTCAATTATCGTCACTAAAAGTGCAATTGAAAACTTTTCATACTCAAAACATTATAAAAGCACGAAGAAGAATGACATTAATAGGTTTAAAATCATCTACCCTACAGGGCTTACGACTCCGATTAATAAAGATTATGAAAAAATTACGATCACGTATAATACGGAGAGACCTGACGTTAACATTAAGATAATTCAATATTTTGACGAAAGGTCTAAATTATATACCATCAAAAAATATGAAAGCCACGTTAACGACAACTCACCAATAGGTTTAGTTGAGAAAGAGGAATTCGATAAATATTCCGATTTTGAAAAGAAACTGGAATTAAATAGTGCTTTTTTAAATTCAACTGAAGTGAGTGATTTATTCTACAACTTATTAAGTATGATAAAATAATAACTAAAAATCAAAAACTTAAAAAGTACGATTATGCTCAAGTAGCTTCGATATGCCTGACTCGAAAGAGTACGTTGTTTTACGAAACAAATTACGATTTGAATGAAGCACATCTAAGTTACTTGGGTATAAACGGCGATGTATTGTTAATCAGCTTTCAAAAGAGAGTGACGTTTGCGATTAACTACTTTGGTCTTAACGAAGCTCAATTTGATGCTTTTCAGACCAAATTCGCAAATCATCAAGAATCTTAAGTGCGGTACGGCCGAACTCTGTTAGTTCATAGCTGACTGCAATTGGGCGGTCGCTGATCACTTTACGCACCACCATACCTTCCGCTTCTAGCTCTTTAAGACGTTGGTCGATCATCTTTTTACTTGCACCGCCTAGCATGCGTGCTAAGTCATTGAAACGAACTGGGCCGTCTTTCAAATGATAAATCAGAGAACCTTTCCATTTACCACCAATTAAACGCATCCCTTTCTCGATAGCACATGGCTCCGCACATACGTTCGCCACTGACTTACGACCTTTGCTATCTACACTGATTCTGCTTTCCACAATACACCTCAAGATACGCACCTAATCTAGGTAACGAAAAGTAAGCTAGATACATTTAGTGCTTTAGAGTAATAAAAACGTCACCTCGCCGCAAACAAATAAAAATGGACCGCGTACAGCAGTCCATCTCAATTCATCATTCAGTTCGCACTATCTTTCTAAAAGGATTAGAAGTTTTCGTTAATGTGAGCTTCGAAACGAACAAAATCGTTTTCGATATCTGCGTTCTTCATCACATCATAACAAGCGAATGTAGGTAATGCTGACATACCAAAGAAGCGGAAGTTAGCGTGCATGTGGAACATCAAATCGTCCACGCCTTTACCTTGGAATAGGTATTCGTTCTCATCATCAAACGATTCTTCTGGCGCGTTGAATGTCAGTGACAGCATGTATTTGCTGTTGGTTTGAGTGCCGCCTGTACCATAGTTTTTCTTTGGTTCTTCTGCGCTACGGCCATCGAATGCACATAGTGCGCCGCCCATACCCGCAGTAAACACGTCGTCCATGTATTTTTTGAATGACCAAGGCACAGACATCCAGTTGATTGGGCTTTGGATGATCACGCGATCAGCCCACTCAAAGTGTGCGAGTTGCTCATCTACGTTGATCTCATCTTGCATTGTCACAACGCGAACCTCATGGCCTTTTGCTTGCAGAAACGTCTGTGCTTTGTCGACAAGAGAAGCATTTAGACGACCTTCTGAATATGGTGATGGTTCGTGTGCATTGATGATCAGTACGTTGCTCATGGGATTACCTTTAAATAAGTTCACAAGATGACGCAGTAACCATTGTGCGTCGGATGTGGTTTATTATGGTAACCTAGAAATATAGTGCAATTAGTTAACTTTTAGTAACCTACTTAATTTTTTATTATATCACTGTTTTTAAAACATATATTTTTTCAATTTTTTATTCATCGTTATTTTACGATTAATTTTTTCATCGAGTTGTTGCATCTTCCACAGAGCAGGCGTACACTTTATCGCAATTCGACGATTAACTATTAAGGCCAGCGAATGAGTGATAAGTGCAAGGACACGTGCGAAGTTGTTTTTCAGACAACACAACAACAGCTCGAGAAAGAACAAACTCTCGCAGCGCAAGCAAAAGCTTTGTCGCATCCAGCACGTTTGCGCATTCTGCATATCCTGCACACGCTCGATACCATGGGCGGTTGTTTGAACAGTGATTTGGTTTCTGAACTGGGTCTTGCGCAATCTACTGTTTCCGAGCACTTGCGTATTCTCAAGCAAGCAGGCTTTATCAGCGCCGAGCCAAACCCACCTAAGGTGTGTTACCGCATTCAACGCGACGCGTTTGATCAGTTCAATCTAGGCTTTTCCAAGTTATTTGATTAATTCCCTTTGCACGCTGGTCAGGCGTGCAGAGATAAACTATACCTTTAACTATCGCCTTTCGACGATAAACGAATAAGAGAACACTATGACTACTCAAGTTTTAAATAGTGCCAGCGACAAAATGAGCTTCTTGGACCGTTACCTAACGGTGTGGATTTTTGTGGCAATGGCAATCGGTGTAGGTATTGGCGCAGCATTCCCTCAAGTTGCTGAGTGGAATGAGTCAATGTCAGTCGGCAGCACGAACGTACCGCTCGCGATTGGTTTGATTTTGATGATGTACCCGCCGCTAGCAAAGGTGAACTACAACCTGCTAGGTACAGTGACGAAAGATAAAAAAGCGATCACGCTGTCTTTAGTCATGAACTGGATTGTCGGCCCTATTTTAATGTTCATCCTTGCATTGACTTTCCTAGGTGATCATCCGGGTTACATGGTTGGTATCATTCTGATCGGTCTTGCTCGTTGTATTGCCATGGTATTGGTATGGAACGATATCGGTGGTGGTAACAAAGAATACGGCGCAGCCCTAGTTGCGTTAAACAGCGCTTTCCAAATCGTAACTTACAGTGTGATGGCATGGTTGTTTATCACTGTGTTGCCACCAGTCTTTGGTTACGAAGGTTTCGTAGTTGATATCTCGATGATGGACATCGCGGAAAGCGTTCTTATTTACCTTGGTATCCCATTCCTAGCGGGCTTCCTAAGCCGCAAATGGCTGGTCGCTGCGAAAGGTGAACAATGGTACAACGACGTATTCATCCCACGCATTTCACCAATTACGCTTATCGCCCTGCTTGCGACCATCGTGCTGATGTTCAGCTTGAAAGGTGAAATGATTCTTGAACTGCCAATGGATGTATTCCGTGTAGCAATTCCACTGGCTATCTACTTTGTGTTGATGTTCTTTGTCAGCTTCTTCGTTGGTAAGAAAATGGGCATTGACTACGACAAAAACGCGTCGATTGCTTTCACGGCAACAGGCAACAACTTTGAATTGGCAATTGCGGTTTCTATCGCGGTGTTTGGCCTAAACTCAGACCAAGCTTTTGCTGGTGTCATTGGTCCACTGATCGAAGTGCCTGTGTTGATTGCTTTGGTGAATGTAGCATTGCGAATGAAGGCCAAATATTATGGCTAACCTAAAAAGCACAAAAAATACAAAAGCGGTAAAACATTAACTCACTACCGTTTTAATATACTCGCTGGGCGTTAGGCCGAACTTACTTTTAAAGCGTTGGCTAAAACGCCCCTCTGACTGATAACCACACAACTGTGCTAGCAGCGCAACGTTATACGAGCCATTTTGCATCAAGTAAAGTGCGTGATTTAGGCGCACTTCTGCCAATACTTCACGATACTGGGTACCTTCTTGTTTCAGTTTGCGTATCAATGTTGCTCGGCTCATAGCAAAGTGCCCCGCGACCATGTCTAATGGATGCTCCTCCCCTGGAGAGCGCGATAAGTAACGACTAAGTTTCTGACTAAAAGAGATATGTGAACTCGAGAACAACCGATGCAATAACCCTCTCTCAGCTAGCTGCTGATATAGACCCATAATCCAATAGCGTTGTGTCGCTTCACTTAAGCTTTCCCGCTCAAACGAAAACAAAGCATTTAACGTCGCTTGCAATGCTTTATCTATCTCAACAACGGGTACATAGTTTCCTAATGCGTTGCTCATGCTTAGCTCCAACATTTCATCGCTAGGCACACAGTGAAAACTGAACATTCGAGAAAGAAATCGCCCTTGTAGAGGAAGATTTTCAAAATTTAGGGATGCATTTGCTTCACAAAGCATGATATTTGGATGATGGATGTCGAGTACTTCGTCTTTCCAGAAAAGATGTTTACTCCCCTTAACAATCTGAATAAGGCTTGGGGAGTGAACCCTGACATTACGAAGCTTCTGCTGCTGCTCCGCACGAAACAGCGTAACCTGATATTGGTGACCCATTCTCTCCCCTTATATTCAATTATCGCGTGTAAGTCGTGGTTAATGTCGCTTTACCCAAAGCAACACTATTCAAAGTAAACCCTACAATGGCTGGTGGCGTGTTTTCATCCAAATTCAGTTCTTCAGTTGGCAATGCCCACACCGTAAACTGGTAACGATGCATCCCATCATTCTTTGGAGGACACGCGCCGCCGAACCCCGTTGTGCCGTAGTCAATACGAGATTCTTTGCCGCCTAACTTGTTCATATCAATGCCTCGAGGCAGCTCGCTAACGGTGGATGGAATATTAAACGCTATCCAATGCCAAAAACCACTGCCTGTTGGTGCATCGGGGTCATACACGGTGATCGCAAAACTTTTTGTGCCCTTTGGAGCTTCTTTCCACATCAATTGTGGTGATTGATTCCCGCCATCACATCCCCAACCAGAGTATTCAAATGTCTTCGCCATCGGGTGGCCTTCTTGAATATCTCTACTCACGAGTTCAAATGCATGGGTAGAACCGACCGCAAAAACACTCAATACCAAAACTGACTTGTATATCGCTTTCATGTTTTTCTTCCTTTCAATGAATTCAACACTAGTCTAAATACCCAGCAGTCCGAATCTTTGTCAGTAAGTATCAAAAACCACAAAATAATCTATAATTTTGACACTTTAAGATTCTAACACAAACTTCTTACTCTCTTAATTGCACTTGGTTTATGCTAATTAATCGCTCACGGAATAAGGAAGGAAAATGGAATTGGATATCTACGTGGTGGACGCCTTCACCGATACGCAATTCAAAGGCAACTCAGCAGCGGTGGTACCGTTAGAGGAATGGCTAGCCCCAGAATTGATGCAAAATATCGCGACAGAAAACAACTTGTCGGAAACGGCTTTTCTAAAATCCATTGGCGCAAACCGATATGAGATTCGTTGGTTCTCTCCTATAACTGAAATCGACTTTTGTGGACACGCCACACTGGCCTCGTCGTTAGTGCTGTTTGATGAGCTTGGCATTAATGGCACGATTGAATTTCATACTCTGGAAGTAGGAACCCTCACCGTAGAGAAGAATGCGCAAGGTAAGATCGAGATGACGTTCCCTGCTCGTCCTCCAAAAGCCGTTTCTGATATTCCCTCGGCATTGATTGAAGGCCTAAGTTGCGATGTGGAACGCGTACTGCTTAGCCCTCAAGCGTATTTCGTGGTGGTCGGCAACCAGCAGGAGGTACTTGAGGTTCAATACCGTTCAGAGCACCTCAAGACACTCGCTCCTTACGATGTGGTCATTACCGCGAAAGGCGATCAACAAGACTTTGTATCTCGTTACTTTTGGCCTGCAAATGGTGGTGACGAAGACCCCGTAACTGGCTCGATTCACGCTGGATTAGCACCGTTCTGGACAGAAGAATTAGGCAAGACGTCACTGGTCGCTTACCAAGCTTCTCAGCGCGGAGGTATTTTGCACTGTGAAGTTACTGGCGAACAAGTAAGAGTATCTGGCGACGGCGTGCTCTACATGAAAGGCCAGATTTTTGTTTAAATGATATTCATGTAATCAACTTAAAAGAGCCAAGTAAAGCACGGCTTCAGCAGGATAAAGCCAGTTTCAATAATTAATCAATTGATGAATATTGAAGGAATTAACTTCCTAGCCGGACAAAACTGACTCACGTTACACTGAATGCAGTCCCATACTCTTCTATAGCTTGATACGAGTTCGAGCTCACCTTCTTAGAGGAAGCGTCGCATGATGAAGCGAATCATTCTTGGCACCCTAGCCCTGACTCTTTTAACTGCTTGTTCCAAAGATGACGGACAGCAAGCCCTTGGCACACTAGAACGTGACCGCGTAACTTTTACTGCCACCTCTAGCGAGATAATTCGTGCCCTACCCATCAAGGAAGGCAGCCAAGTCACCGAAGGAGAAGTGCTGGTTCAGCTCGATACAAAGAACCAAGAAGCCGTTTTAGCTCACGCCGTAGCCGAACAAGCCAAGGCTGACGCCTATCTTTTGAAATTGACTAATGGTGAGCGACCAGAAGACATTGCCGCAGCGCAAGCACGTGTTGCCAGAGCGGAAGCTCAATTGGTTGAAGCGCAAAAGAACTACCAACGTAAAGCGGAGTTAGTTCGCAAAAAACTCATCAGCCAATCAGAGAAAGACACCGCTTTAGCAGCCAGAGATTCTGCCCGTGCAGAGCTAGACTCCTCACAAGAAGAGTTCAGCAAACTGACCGCTGGCTCTCGCCCTGAAGATATTGAACAAGCGAAAGCCGCACTCATGGCAGCAAAAGCCGATGTGGCACTGCAAGAACAGAAACTGGCAGAACTCACCATCACGGCCACGCGAGATGGCTTGTTAGATAACCTACCGTTTAACCTTGGCGAACGCGTCCCTGTCAATGGCGTGGTTGCTGTAATACAAGCAAGCCGCGTCCCATACGCTCGCGTTTATGTTCCAGCCAACTACCGAGTCGATTTTGTGCCGGGTAAAACGGTTAACGTGCATGTAGATGGCGTTGAGCAACCATATAGCGGCACCGTTCGTTGGGTTGCGACTGAACCTTCATTTACGCGTTATTTCGCGCTTACCGAGGAAGAACGCTCGCGTTTGATGTACCTTGCAGAAGTCGACCTTCAAGACTCAGCACAATCCTTGCCTTCAGGTATACCAGCGCAAGTGGATTTGGTGGAGTAAGCCAATGACCGAATACGCTATTCAAGCTGAAAATGTAGTGAAGAAGTTTGGTGACTTCACCGCCATCAACAACATCACGCTTAATGTGCCCAAAGGCAGTATTTATGGTTTTCTTGGTCCTAACGGCTGCGGTAAATCGACAACCATTCGTGTGCTGACGGGCTTGCTTAGCCCAAGTGAGGGCAACGTGGACGTGCTTGGGCTAGAGATCCCAAAACAATCAGAGCTTCTGCGCCTCAAGATTGGCTACATGACACAAAAGTTCTCCCTATATGATGACCTGACGGTTCAAGAGAATCTTGAGTTTATTGGACAAATCTTTGGTATGGAAACCAAGGCTCTGAAAGCTCGCATCGAAGAACAACTATCCACCTACGGTCTCGACCAACTACGTAAACAGCGCGTCGGCGGAATGAGTGGCGGGCAGAAACAACGCTTGTCTCTCGCCGCAGCCACCATGCACAAACCAGAACTGTTGTTTCTCGATGAACCCACATCTGCGGTTGACCCAGAGAACCGACGCGATTTCTGGGAGCAGTTGTTTGATCTCTCTGACCAAGGCACCACAATTTTGGTCACAACGCACTACATGGACGAAGCAGAGCGCTGTCATCGTCTGGCCATTATGGAAGCCGGGGAAATCCGCGCCGATGGTGAGCCAGAAGAGCTCATGGCGCAAATGGGCGTTAACATCGTCGAAGTCAAAGCGGATAACTTACGCGAGCTTAAAGAGAAAGTCATTCAGCGCGAAGAGGTACGCTCAGCCGCACAGCTCGGCATTCGCTTGCGCATTTTAATCCACCAGCACATCGAACAACCGATCGAATGGTTAACCCAAACCTTTCCAGAGCTTGAGGGCTGCGAGATGAACATTGCTCGCCCGAGCTTAGAAGATGTGTTTGTCAGCGTGACGGGGGAAGGCCGCCAATGATGAAATCTATTGCCCGTATGAAAGCGGTGATGATCAAAGAGATCCGTCAGCTTTCACGTGACCGCATTACCTTTGGCATGGTCGTGATGATCCCGCTAATTCAGCTTCTGCTGTTCGGCTTCGCTATTAATACGGATATTCGTAACATCCCCGTTGGTGTCGTTGATCAAAGTGGCAGTACCGCCGGGCGCGTGATTACCGAGTCCGTTAAAGTAACGCAAGTGGTCGATGTGGTTGAAACCTTTGCTACCGCTTCAGAAGCCGAGCAAGCCATTCAAGACGGTTTGGTGCGAGCGGCTTTAATTCTACCTAGCGACCTAACCCAACGTATGGTGCAAGGTCGAGAGCTTGGACAGTGGATTGTGGATGGTTCAGACACCATGATCAGCTCTGCGATTCTCTCGCTACAAACCATGCCGTTAACGGATTTTGATTTTGAGATACGCCCTGCCCCAACCAAAACCTTTGAAGTTGCGCTGTATTACAACCCGAGTCGGCGCTCGGCGGTGAACATTGTCCCTGGTTTATTGGGCGTGATTCTGACCATGACGATGATCTTGTTCACCAGTGCAGCCATTGTTCGAGAACGAGAACGCGGCAATTTAGAGTTACTGATTACTACGCCAATTCACTCCATCGAACTCATGGTGGCGAAGATCATTCCGTATATCTTTGTTGGTCTGATTCAGGTGTTTATCATTTTAGGATTGGGGCACTGGATATTTGGCGTGCCAATAAACGGCGCCATTAGTCAGATACTGTTTGGCACGCTGCTGTTTATCGCCGCGAGTTTAACCTTAGGTTTGGTGATATCCACCATTGCGACGACACAGCTTCAGGCCATGCAGATGACGGTGTTTATTCTTTTGCCATCGATTCTTCTGTCCGGATTTATGTTCCCTTATGAAGGAATGCCCGTCGCGGCACAATGGATCTCAGAAGCCCTGCCTGCCACTCACTTTATGCGCATTATTCGTGGTGTGGTGTTGCGTGGTGCAGATTTAATGGAGCTATGGCGAGATACAGTCTGGTTACTTGGATTCACTGTTATCGGCCTTATTGTCGCTTCATTTCGCTTCAAAAAATCACTCGACTAATCCCACGATATTGCGTTCATTCCTTAAAAACAAAAATAGCCCCAACGAAGGGCTATTTTTTGTTTGTGTATTCATACACTGTGCTATCGAGCTCAACTCTCAGACAATATTAATAGTACTCACCGTAGGAACAATCTCGTAAATCGGAAATATTGTAGTTTTTCAAAGAGTTTATTTTAAAGTTGAACACTACCTGTTTACAGACAACGCCTTCGCGATCCGTGTACGTGATAATACCTTCACTGTACGCACGCTGACCATCAGAGGATGTCACGTCAGCAACAAGTTCCAAATGGCCCTTATGCGCGTCTACGCGATTCATCATCTCAAACACATCTACCCACTCTTCGCGATTTGCCATTTGTATTAGCATGGACTTCGCCTGTGTTTCCAACTGCTGGGGGTATACATAATAACGGTTGTAACCAAAGTATGCGCACATAAGTAATAAAACGAGTGCAAATGAGGTTGTTCTTGTCATACAAGCTTCCTCTTGTTGTTATAAAAATCTTGCTTCGTTAATTCAGTATAGGAAGCGAGCAAAGTTTAGGTTATAGAACTTGCCCAAATAACAGAGGACAGTCAGAGACAGTCAATTCTATGACAAGCTCAACAACAAACTTTATTGCACTCTCATCATGGGCTTGAACAAAAATACGCCATAGAGACAGTAAGAAGTAAGAAGTAAGAAGTAAGAAGTAAGAAGTAAGAAAGGAAAACTAACCGGAGCGCGGTGATAACAGAAAAGTAAAAGGAGTTTGAAGAAAAAGACAATCCGAGTGAATGTAGTGAGAGCGGAAATCAAGAGTAGATTATCCGCCCATCAACTAGGCTCAAATTGTCAGTGCCCACAACAACGTGACTCGCCGAATTTAAACGTGTTGGTAACTATCTTCGAGAGACTCTGTCTGCGTTGTCTTTTCGCTCACTTCCACTTTAACCGCAGCGACCTTGAACTCAGGGATCTTCGCATGCGGATCAGTCGCTGTTGTCGTTAGACGGTTGACTGGCGATTCAACAAAGTGGAATGGAATGAACACCACTCCTTTTTGAATACGCTTAGTCACAAAGGCATCAATCTCAATGCTCCCGCGACGTGTAGATACCGTCAGACGCTGACCATTACTGATACCTAACGCTTCTGCGTCTTCCACGCTCACCATCGCACGAGGGCCAGCAAGATTATCCAACCCTTTGGTTTTGCGCGTCATGGTTCCAGTATGGAACTGCTCAAGTACGCGACCCGTCGTTAACACAAGTGGGTACTCTTCATCTGGCAGCTCAGCCGCATAACGGAACGGTACACCCACCATTTGCCCTTTACCACGAGTAAACTGGGTTTGGTGCATGATGCGAGTACCCGCAGGGTTGTTCTTGTTGCTCGGCCATTGCACACCGTTTGGCGTAATGGCATCCCAACGAAGACCCGCGTATTGAGGTGTCACTCGTGCGATTTCATTAGTGATATCAGACACGCAGTGGTAATCCCAATCACTGCCCATTGCATTGGCGATCTCTTGGATAATCCACCAATCTTCTTTCGCTTCACCCGGTGCCGTTACGACCGGATTCACGCGTTGAACACGACGCTCCGTATTGGTGAAGTGACCCGCTTTCTCAGCAAACGAGCAAGAAGGCAGAACCACATCCGCGTATTGTGCAGTCTCCGTTAGGAAGATGTCTTGAACCACCAAGAAGTCGAGCGTTTCTAAACCTTCAATCACATGCGCTTGGTTCGGGTCACTCAACACTGGGTTCTCACCCATGATGTACATACCACGAACGTCACGATGGCAAGCCGCATCAATGATTTCTGTCAGGGTTAGACCTTGCTCAGAAGGCAGATTTGGTGCGTTCCATTCAATCGCAAACTTCTGACGCACAATTGGGTTGTATACCTTTTGGTAGCCCGGGAAACTGTTTGGCAACGCGCCCATATCACACGCGCCTTGCACGTTTGATTGACCACGTAGCGGGTTGATACCACCACCTTCAATACCGATGTTGCCACACAGCAATTGCAGGTTAGCGATAGAACGCACGTTGTCATGACCTGTCGTGTGCTGAGTAATACCCATTGAGTAGTAAACAGCGGTACGATCTGCCGTGCCAATCATACGCGCCATTGCTTGAATGTCTTCAGCTTTAACGCCCGTAACCAACTCCACTTTATCGAGGTTGTAAGCTGGCGACATTACTTCTTGCAGCAAGGTATCAAAGCCGTCGACACGTTCTTCGATGTACTCTTGATCGTACCAACCGTTCTTGATGATCTGCTGCATGACGCCATTTAGGAGCATCACATCCGTACCCGGACGGTGCGCCATGTACAACTCAGCATGCTCTGCCATATCGACACGTTTCGGGTCAGCCACAATCAAACGAGCGCCGTGGTGACGAATTGCTTGTTTGATGTGTGAAGCGATGATCGGGTGCGCCGATGTGGTATCCGAACCAATAATAAAGATCACATCCGAGTGCTTAATGCTTGGAATGTCGTTGGTCATTGCACCACTACCCAGTGACGCCTCAAGACCGGTTACACTCGATGCGTGGCACAAACGCGCACAGTGGTCGACGTTATTGGTGCCCAGTTCACGACGGACAAATTTTTGGAACGCGTAGTTGTCTTCGTTGGTGGTTTTCGCTGAAGAGAAACCCGCTAATGCGTTGCTGCCAAAATCTTGCTTGATGCCAGAGAACTTACTTGCAATCAGTTGAATCGCCTCTTCCCAACTTGCAGGCTGCAACCAACCGTCTTTACGAATCAATGGCGTGGTAAGACGCTCTTCACTGCCAATGAAGTCAAAACCAAAGCGCCCTTTCACACACAGCATGCCTTGATTCACCGGCGAGTCACCGCCTTTCACGTAACGAATCGTATTGGTTGCTTCGTCCACGAACATAGTCAACTTACAGCCCACACCACAGTATGTACAAATGGTGTCGACCGCTTTCAGATCTTCAGTACGACCTTGCGAACGGTCACGACTATCGACCATCGCACCCGTTGGACACACTTGAACGCACGCGCCACATTGCACGCAGTTCGAATCGCCCATTAGGGTTAAGCCATTCTTGTTACTTCCAAAGTGTGGACGATCATCAGGACGTAATGCGGGACGACCTTGTTTATCGCACACAAAGTTCAGTACACCGTGCACGGCTTTGTCGCGACACGCTTGGATACACTGACCACAGCTAATACAGCGGTTAGCATCAAACTCAATAAACTCAGAGCTGCGGTCAACTTCGTACTTATGACGCAAGTCTTTCGCACGAAGATCTAACCAATCTTGATGCGATTTAATCTGCAAGGAGAAGTCAAAGCTCTGCTCGGCTTCATATTCGGTGGAGTAGTCACGTAGCGCACAATCGGTATTGGCCTGACAGCCACATTCAAGGCAGCGCGCGGCTTCCTTCATTGCTTCTTCGTTATCAAAGCCCAACTCCACTTCAGCGAAGCTTTGCTCGCGTTGTGTTGGAGTCAGCTCTGGCATGATAGAGCGAGCGACTTTTTGGATATTCTCGAAGTGAAGCGGATCGACTTGAGAGAGTTTCTTCTCTTTGCGCGAGTTGAACGCCGCCTTTGGCATATCCGCCATATCGCCATTCAAAAACAGGTCAATGGCTTTTGCCGCAACGCGACCATCACCCACCGCTTCAACTGCCGTTGCAGGACCGCGGCGGAAATCACCAATACTGAAGATGTTGCCCGTGCCAGTGTGCATGGTCTTTTCATCTGCATCAGAAGTATTCCAGCGCGTAAGTGGAATCGACAAATCTTCGCCTTCGAGGAAGCTCAGATCTGGCTTTTGCGATACTGCCGCAATCACGGTGTCGAACTCTTCGGTAAAGAACTCGCCAGTTGGTTTAGGGCTGCGACGACCAGATGCATCCGGCTCACCCAACGCCATGCGCTCTAGACGAATCGCATTCACGCGTCCGGTTTCATCGGCAAGGTTTTCTGCAGGGTTGGTCAAGAAGTGGAATTTCACCCCTTCGTGTTCCGCTTCGACAATCTCGTAGTCTTCTGCCGGCATTTCGTCACGGGTACGACGATAAATCAACGTGGTGTCTGCACCAGCACGACGCGCAGTACGAGCACAGTCAATTGCCGTGTTACCACCACCGATCACCGCGACTTTCTGACCCGTAACGTAATTTTGCTCAGTCACGTAATCTTTAAGGTAATCAACGCCTAAGTAGCAACCTTCAAGGTCGCTGCCTGTGTAATGCATTTCAACCGCTTGAGACGCACCGACCGCCAAACACACTGCGTCGTATTCTTCGCTCAATTGAGAAAGCGTGAAATCCACACCCAGCTTTTGATTAGTGTGCACTTGCATGCCATTACGGCACATCAGTTCGATTTCTTTATCGAGAATGTCTTTTGGCAAACGGTATTCTGGGATGCCATAACGCAACCAACCGCCCGCTTTTGGCATGGATTCAAAAACCGTAACGTCGTAGCCTTCGTTCGATAAGTAATAGCCAGCCGTTAGACCACCAGGGCCACTGCCGACGACGGCAATGTTCAACCCTTTAATTGGTTTCTTTTCTGGCACATAGGCTTCATGCGCAGACAGATATGCATCCGCGGCATGACGTTTTAGCTGACGAATTGCGATTGGCTCATCGACTAGCGAACGGCGACATTCGCTCTCACAAAATGCAGGGCATACGCGGCCAATCGATAACGGCATAGGCAGCGTACGCTTAATCACTTCAATCGCTTTTTGATGGTCGTTCTGTGCGATGTGATAAAGGTACGATTGGATATCCACGCCCGCAGGACACTCGGTTTTACATGGCGCTTCACAATCGGCGTAATGGTCCGTCATGATGCGGTTGAGTGCTTTTCTGCGGTGCTCGCTTAATTGTTCTGATTGCGTGACCACATTAAGGCCGCGGTAAACTTCGAGCTCACACGCACGCTTAGTACCGCCACTTTCGACTTCAACTACACACAAGTCACACGGTACTTTTTCATTACTTTTGTTCATTCCGCACAGCGATGGGATCTCGACCCCACACACTTTTGCTGCTTCTAAAAGGGTTAGACCCTCTTCTACAATTCTATATTTTCCATCGATGACGATTTCTATCATGCAACCCCCGCAGCAAAGCAAATCCAAATCTGCACAAGTAAAACCATGCATTCTATAAGGATAATCATTTGTAAGACAAGTTAGTGTGATGTAAAACTTATAAACCACATTTTTCACGTGTCATAAAAAGCGAGGGCTTCTTTCGCTAACTTTCAACACTCGGTGTTTAACAAACGTTTTACTCCCTCGAAAGTGCGAAAACTGAAGGGGTGGACTATTTTGATAATAAGAGTAATAAATGATTGACCTTACCCTTAGGTTAACCTTTAGAATCGAAGGGTTTTCATCATTTTCATCAAACACATGGGAAAAGGTATGCACTTAAAATCGCTGCATACAATCTGGTTAACTCTCTTCACGACGCTAGTACTATTGGTATCTAGTGTGGCGAACAGTGAGCCGTTGATGAATATTCAAATGATGTCTACTGGCATGGCTCACCATCCTTCTATGATGAGTGACAGCGAACACTGCGGTATGCCTGGCATGATGGACGTCTCCATGACTGACGCTTCTATGTCCGAAGATGGCGATGCAAGAGAAACCAGCATGAACTGTGGTGGGGGCTCCGGCATGGTTCATACCTGCTGTACTGCTGCGTGTACGATAGTTTTCGTCCCCCTACCGAATCCTATCAATAGCCCAATGCCCGTCGTCTATCGCGCAACTATTACTCCTGAAGTTGCTTCCCCAGTCGTACACGTCAGCCGCGACCTGTACCGACCTCCTATAGCCTAAATCCATCCTAGCATTCGACCCTGCGCGTGTATCGCAGGTTGTTTTAATGCGCCTGAACGATGAGGTAACAAGGCTTTACTGTTCCCGCAATAAAATCCGCACCTCCATCGATCCGGCGAACACTGGATTTAGATTATGGATATCAAACCATACCGCTTAGCTGCACCTATTTTTATGGTGGCTCTGGTCGCTGTGCCAACCTTGGTTAACGCCGCTGGTAAAGAGACGCACGCAGCGCAAAATTCCGCATCAAGTGAGCGAGATTCAACGACCAAGCTTGCCCAACTGATCAACGTCGCTTTGAGTAACGATGGCAATCGTAAGCAATACTCAGCGCAATCTGCTGCCATGCGTGAAACGGGTGTCGCGAGTGCGACCTTGATGGACCCAAAACTGAAAGTGGGTTTTGGTGGCTTACCTGTCGACAGCTTCAAATTCGATGAAGACCCAATGACCAACATCTCCGTTGGTTTAATGCAACAATTTGAGCGTGGCTCTACGCTTGATTTACAGCAGAAGAAAGCCAATCAACAAGCTGACGGCCTTGGGCTTCAAGTCCATGCTCGTGAGCTTGAGGTAGCCAACAGCATGACTCAACTTTGGTTAGAACTTGGTTACCAGCAACGCGCGGAGCAAATCATGCTTGAGAACCGCAAGTTGATGAAGGAAATGGAAAGCTTTATTCAAACCAACTATTCGATTGGTAAGAGTGAAGCGCAAGATCTGCTCAACGCCCAACTTCAAGTCAGCAAGTTGGATGAGAAACTGCAAGCCAATGCACAAATGCAACGTCGTCTTATCTCTCAACTCTCCGAATGGTTGGGGTCAGATTGGTTGGCGAACGAAGAGGCTCTGCACGCGAGCAATCAACTTAATTGGGACACACTGAACAGCAAACTTGCTGCCAGCCAGGGTTCCACCAAGCATTATCAGCAACTCAGCCAACACCCGATGGTTAAGATGGCCGACGTCAGCATTTCTGCCAATAAAACGCAGGTGGAAATTGCTGAGCAAGCCTACAACCCACAATTTGGCGTCGAAGTAATGTACGCCTACCGCCAAGCCGACAACATGATGGGTGAGCCCGCCTCTGATTTGGTTAGCGCTTACCTCACCATGGACATTCCGTTGTTTACGGGTGACCGCCAAGATCGTAATCTCGCGGCCGCTCAATACCAAGTTGGCGCGGCACAATCACAAAAGGACACCTTACTAACGCAGATGAATGCCAAGGTGAACACTTTGCTAGTTGATCGCGGCAACTTAACCCAGCGTTTAGAACGTTATCAATCCACCTTATTGCCTCAAGCGAAAGCGCGCATTCAAGCCGTTGAGCGGGGTTATCAAAACAACACAGCGCAGTTTAACGATGTGATTTCTGCCACGACTGACGAATTGGCTCTGCAATTAGAGCAACAACGTCTACTGACCGATCTCAACATCGCAAACAGCAATTTAGCCACCCTACTCGGTGGTTTCGACTACCAAGTGGCTTCACCGGAAGCTCGCTCTATTTCGACATATTAATTTGTGATTCCCCAAGACAGTTGGGGCTGCAGTTAGGCGGCAAACGAGAGAATCCCATGAGCATAGATCCTCTATGTGATTTGGGTGAACGAGAGCAGGCAACAACGCTGTAGCGTCAAATGTGAAGGGGAAAATAAGGTAAAACAATGAAAACATTAAAAATTGCAACCATCGCGCTGATTGTTGGTGGTGCTTTAGGGTTTGGTGCTAATCATTTTCTTACGGGCTCAACTCATGACATGAGTGCGATGGGTGGCGAGTCTGCTGCAAGCTCTAATGATCCGCTTTACTGGGTTGCCCCAATGGATCCGAACTACAAACGCGACAAGCCGGGTAAGTCCCCAATGGGCATGGATTTGATTCCGGTTTACGCAGAAGACCTATCCGGTGAACAAGACGCACCGGGTACAGTGACTATTGACCCTTCAGTAGAGAACAACCTCGGGGTTAAAACCGCAAACGCGACACTACAACAGCTATCACCACGCATCGAAACGGTTGGCTATATTGCCTTTGATGAAAGTCTGTTATGGCAAACCAACGTTCGTGTGGCGGGTTGGGTAGAAAAACTCTACATCAATGCCGTGGGTGAGAAAGTGAAGAAAGGCGATGTGCTGTTCACGCTCTACTCTCCAGAACTGGTTAAAGCACAAGAAGAATTGCTGAATGCGTACCGCACTGGCCGCAAAGGTCTTGAAAAAGGCGCGACCGAGCGCTTGGTAACGCTTGGGGTTGACCGTGCTCAAATCAAATCCATTACTCGTAGTGGTAAAGCATCGCAAACCATTGAAATCAAAGCGCCTGCTGATGGCGTTATCGCGAGCTTAAACGTGCGTGAAGGTGGCTATTTGTCCCCTGCTCAAGCGGTGATCAGTGCAGGTCCTTTGGACAATGTTTGGGTTGATGCAGAAGTCTTTGAGCGTCAAGCGCACTGGATGAAAGCGGGTTCTCAAGCCACGATGACCCTTGACGCGATTCCGGGCAATGAATGGCAAGGTGTTGTCGATTACGTGTACCCAATCCTTGATCCGAAAACACGTACGTTGCGTGTGCGTCTTAAATTCCCTAATCCAGATGGCGCATTGAAGCCAAACATGTTCGCCAATATTGCCTTGCAGCCTGTTACTGACGACGCAGTGTTAACGATTCCTAAATCATCTGTTATCCGCTCTGGTGGTATGACTCGCGTTGTTCTAGCTGAGGGCGAAGGCAAATATCGCTCCGCTCGAATTGAAGTTGGCCGTGAAGCTGGCGAACAAATCGAAGTATTACAAGGACTTAAACAAGGCGATAAGATCGTTACTTCATCTCACTTCATGCTCGATTCTGAATCAAGCCAGTCGGCGGATCTGTCTCGCATCAATGGTGTAGAAGCAGCGGCAGAAACAGCATGGGCCAAAGGTGAAATCACAGACGTAATGAAAGATCACCGCATGCTGACCATCAACCACCAACCTGTACCAGAATGGGATTGGCCGGGCATGGTAATGAACTTCACTTTCGCAGATGGCGTTGAAATGGGTGACTTGAAAAAAGGTCAGGCTATCGAATTTGAAATGCAAAAGACGGAGTCCGGTCAGTACCAAATCATCGAGTATAAGGCAGACAACAGCGTCATTGCCGCAGAAGTTTGGCTAACTGGTGACATTAGCATGCTGATGGCTGATTTTGGCATGATCACCTTAAACCACCTACCGGTTGCAGAATGGAACTGGGATGCAGGCGAGATGAACTTCTCTGTGGGTGAAGACGTTGATCTATCGGGTTTTGAAGAAGGACAGAAAGTTCGGTTTCTAGTTGAAAAACAAGGTTCTGACTACGTTCTTAAACAGCTAGTTCCTGCAACAACAGCCGTCGAGGGTTAATTATGATCAATGCTATTATTCGTTGGTCACTGAGCAACCGATTCCTAGTGTTGGTCGCGACCTTAGCCCTTGTATTAGGCGGACTTTACAGTGTAAAGAATACGCCTGTTGATGCGATTCCGGATCTTTCTGATGTGCAAGTGATCATCAAGACAAGCTATCCGGGTCAGGCTCCTCAAGTCGTCGAGGATCAAGTCACTTACCCACTCACCACCGCCATGCTTGCCGTGCCGGGTGCTGAGACAGTTCGTGGTTACTCCTTCTTTGGTGACTCTTACGTTTATATCATTTTCAACGATGATACCGACATGTACTGGGCACGTTCGCGCGTGTTGGAGTACTTAAGCCAAGTAGCACCAAAGCTGCCACCGAACGCAAAACCAACCCTAGGTCCTGATGCAACGGGCGTGGGCTGGGTTTACAGCTACGTATTACAAGACAAAACCGGCAAGCATGATTTGGCGGATCTTCGCAGCCTGCAAGACTGGTTCTTGAAATACGAATTGCAAACCGTTGATGGCGTTTCTGAAGTCGCTACCGTGGGCGGTATGGTGAAGCAGTATCAAGTGCAGATTGATCCTGCCAAACTGCGTGCGTACAACCTCACTTTGCAACAAGTGAACATGGCAATCCAAAACGGTAACCAAGAAACCGGCGCGTCCGTTATCGAAGTTGCGGAAGCCGAACACATGGTTCGTACCACGGGTTACCTAACCAGCATTGAAGACATCAAATCACTGCCTCTAAAAGTCACCGAGAAAGGCACGCCGTTGCTATTAGGAGACATCGCAGACATTAACCTTGGCCCACAAATGCGCCGTGGTATCTCAGAGCTGAATGGCGAAGGTGAAGCGGTAGGTGGCGTTATCGTGATGCGCTTTGGTGAAAACGCCAGTGAAGTGATTGCGAAAGTCAAAGACAAACTCGCAGACCTACAACGCAGCCTGCCAGAAGGCGTGGAAATTGTTGCAACTTACGATCGCTCTACCCTTATCGATTCAGCGGTAGAAAACCTATGGAAGAAGCTTGCAGAAGAGTTCATTGTCGTTGCGATTGTGTGCGCGTTATTCTTATTCCACATTCGTTCTTCGTTGGTTATCGCTCTGAGCCTACCGGTTGGCATTCTCACTGCGTTTATCGTAATGCATTGGCAAGGCATCAACGCCAACATCATGTCCTTGGGTGGTATTGCAATTGCCATCGGTGCCATGGTGGATGGGGCAATCGTAATGATTGAAAACGTTCACAAGCACATTGAACGAACGCCATTGACCGACAAGAACCGCTGGCAAGTAATCGGCAAAGCCGCAGAAGAGGTCGGCGCACCGCTGTTCTTCTCGTTGCTTATCATCACTCTTAGCTTCGTACCAGTGTTCGCCTTAGAAGGCCAAGAAGGCAAGATGTTCTCGCCGCTTGCGTTCACTAAGACTTACGCAATGGCAGCGGCAGCAGGTTTGGCAATCACACTCGTCCCTGTTCTTATGGGCTACTTCATTCGCGGTAAGGTGTTACCGGAACACAAAAACCCAGTTAACCGTGGCTTGGTCGCGTTGTACCGTCCGCTGTTGAACACCAGCTTAAAATACCCTAAGACCATGATTGTTATCGCATTAGGTCTGATGGCATCGGCTTACTACCCAACCAGTAAACTGGGTAGCGAGTTCATCCCTCCGCTGGATGAAGGGGACTTGATGTACATGCCAACAACCTATCCGGGTATCTCAATTGGTAAAGCACGCGAGCTTCTACAACAAACCAACAAGCTGATCAAAACCGTTCCAGAAGTGAAAACCGTATGGGGCAAGATTGGCCGAGCTGAAACTGCAACCGATCCAGCGCCACTCACCATGATTGAAACCGTGATTCAGTTGAAGCCACGCGACCAATGGCGTGAAGGGGTAACAACCGAGTCACTGCGCAAAGAGTTCGACAAGCTGGTTCAGTTCCCTGGTCTTACTAACGCTTGGGTAATGCCGATCAAAACGCGTATCGACATGTTGGCAACGGGCATCAAAACCCCTATCGGCATTAAGATCTCCGGACCCGATCTGAAAGTGATTGAGAAGATCGGTTCTCAGTTGGAGCCAATTCTTAACGGCGTACAAGGCACGGCATCGGTTTATGCAGAACGTGTAGCAGGTGGTCGTTATGTCACGATCGACATTAAACGTCGTGCCGCAGCGCGTTATGGCTTAAGCATCAAAGACGTTCAGCAAGTGATCTCCACTGCGGTGGGCGGTATGAATGTGGGTGAAACCATTGAAGGCTTGGAGCGTTACCCAATCAACGTTCGCTACCCACAAGACTACCGAGATTCAGTGGTTAAACTGCAAAACCTACCATTGGTGACACCAAATGGCGCTCGTATTGCGCTGGCTGATGTAGCGGACATTCGTTACGAAGACGGCCCTCCGATGATCAAGACAGAAAACGCGCGTCCAAACGGCTGGGTATTTGTCGACATCGATGGTCGTGACCTTGGCTCTTACGTAGTGGAAGCACAGCAAGTCGTGGCCGATCAACTAGAACTTCCTGCGGGTTACTCGCTGGCTTGGTCTGGTCAATACGAATACATGGAGCGTGCGAAAGATCGCTTGAGTGTCGTGGTACCAATCACCATCGCCATCATTATGCTGCTGCTTTACTTCAGCTTCCGTCGTGTCGGTGAAGTGATGATCATCATGCTTACCCTACCACTCGCTATGGTTGGTGGTTTGTGGCTCATGCATATCCTCAACTACAACTTCTCGATTGCCGTTGGGGTCGGCTTTATTGCCCTAGCAGGCGTCGCGGTTGAAATTGGGGTCATCATGCTCGTCTACCTCAACCAAGCGTGGCACTACAAAAAACTCGATGCAGAAGAGAGCCAACAGAAGCTTGAGGCGAAAGACCTAACTGATGCCATTCGTGAAGGTGCAGGCCTACGTGTTCGCCCAGTAATGATGACGGTACTGACGGTCATTATTGGTCTGATTCCGATCATGTACGGCGAAGGGACAGGATCAGAAGTAATGCAACGTATCGCCGCACCAATGATTGGTGGTATGGCATCAGCACTGCTGCTGACGCTGTTGGTGCTTCCAGCCATCTTCAAGCTGTGGAAACAACGTGAGTTGCGCCAAAGCAATGCAACTAATCACCAAGCTAGTGATGTAAACAACAAGGCTTAACCCCTACCTTCCTCTCAAACATGCCGTTTGAGGGGAAGCAACCAAGTTAATAATGAATTAAAACAAGGATATAAAAATGAAAAAGACACTAATCACTCTTGCTCTAGCCCTAACAACAACGACTGCGTTTGCCCAAGTGGATCATTCAAACATGGACCACGCGAACATGGATCATAGCAACATGAAGCATGAAAATATGGACCACGGCAGCATGAAGATGGACCACAGTAAAATGGACCATTCAAACATGATGGATATGCCGGGCATGTCGGCAGTTGGTATGCCAGCAAAAGGGGCAAAGCCAGACAAGGTGGTACACGTTATCTTGGGTGATGACATGACCATCAAGTTCAAAAAAGACGTTAAAATTGAGCCAAACGATGTGGTGCAATTTGTGGTCATGAACACCGGTAAGATCAACCACGAGTTTACGATTGGTTCGGCTAAAGAGCAGCTAGAACATCGCGAAATGATGAAGACAATGAGTGGCGATCACATGCATGACTCAGGCAACGCAGTTACGGTAGAACCAGGTAAAGCGAAGCAATTACTGTGGCACTTCCACGGTGACAACAAGGTTGAGTTCGCGTGCAACATTCCGGGCCATGCAGAATCGGGCATGGTTAAAAAGATTGAACTGTAAGTAATTATCCAACTAGACAAAGGAGCTGATGATTCAGCTCCTTTTATTTCTCTGGATCAAACTATTCGTTAGCTCATGATAAGAAATTCTGAGCCAGTGTCTCACGCTAAGATATTTTTATGACCGAATCACCGACGTAATATATAAGCCAAACTACGGGCCTTGATAGCAACACTCTTCTCCTCATATTGAGACCGTATTAGCGTATTGCAAAGAATCCTACATAAAATAGACATAGATTTAACAGTGTTTAGAGTATTGGCTCGTTATAGTTTACGTGACATCGCTACGGTGCGAACTAAAACTAAAATTGAAGAACACGATCCATGAAAAAGTTATTTTTGTTGGCTGGGCTAATGGTTTGCTCAACCCTAAGTTACGCGTCCCAACTGAATGAGGACATTTCTCTCCTCGAGCAACAAACCTCAAGCAGAATTGGGGTGTCAGTTTGGGATACCCAAGCAGACGAGCGTTGGGACTACCGTGGCGATGAACGCTTCCCACTCATGAGCACATTCAAAACCCTAGCTTGTGCCAAAATGCTAAGTGATATGGACAGCGGTAAGCTAAGTAAGAATGCGACCGCAAAAGTCGATGAGCGCAGTATCGTTGTATGGTCTCCAGTGATGGATAAGCTCGCAGGCCAAAACACACGCATAGAGCACGCGTGTGAAGCCGCTATGTTAATGAGTGATAATACTGCAGCCAACTTGGTATTAAATGAAATTGGCGGCCCTAAAGCCGTAACAATGTTTCTGCGAACAATTGGAGATAAAGCAACGCGCCTAGACAGAATAGAACCTCGCTTGAACGAAGCCACACCAGGCGACAGCCGCGACACAACCACACCTAACGCCATACTAAACACTCTTCGAACTTTGGTCGAAGGCGAAACGTTGTCTTATGAGTCTCGTGTACAATTAAAAATCTGGATGCAGGACAACAAAGTTTCAGACTCGTTAATGCGTTCTGTATTACCAACAGGTTGGTCTATTGCAGACCGTTCTGGTGCGGGTGGTCATGGTTCGCGTGGCATTAACGCGATTATATGGAAGGAAAATCATCGACCTGTTTACATTAGTATTTATGTCACAGAAACCGAGCTCTCACTTCAAGCTAGGGACCAGCTCGTTGCGCAGATAAGTCAGTTGATTTTACAAAAGTACAAAGACAATTAAGTCTCTACTCACCTGACCCCATTTGTATCCTTTTCTAGCCCTTCTCTTCCAGAAGGGCTCATTCTGTACTTCCATCTTAAAAACACCACTTATTGAGTAATGACTTACTTATAAATAGGTATAAGATTTACTTATTTAGGGTGAGTTAACGCCCACATTAAGCAACCAAATGCACACAAACGGCGATAATTAAACCATACTCTTACCAAGAAGCACATTTTCTACAAAATAGCTTCACGTAATTTATTGTTGGTATTTGCAACATTGCCAAGGAGATGTCTATTGAGACTTGAAAGAACTTTTAACCCTGATGACTTATCGATGCAAAACATGGAAAGTCCGATATGTATGCCGATAGGGTTTGTTCACTTTTTAGCTCAATCGGAAACACTACAGCAAGTACTTGATACGGTGGCAGAATGGATAAATCGTATATTTAATTCTGACCGTGCGAGTATCACACTTTATGAAAACAATGATCATCTAAAGGTCTACTCTTTCTCTGGTAGTAAAGCGATTCCCGCTGAATTTTTAGTGCCCATTCATCAAGCGTTTGTTGGCCGAGTGTTCAAAAAGCAACAACTGATGATCTGCGATGATGTTACGCAATCTGATGAGATCGATTGTATGATGCTCGCATCCAATGGTATGGGTACGTGTATGGACGCGCCTTTAATGCACGGTAAAGTCTGCCTAGGAACGCTTAATGTTGCGCATCATCAAACGCACATTTACACAAACGAACAAGCGGCACAGCTTCAGTGCATCGCTAATTGGATTGCTTTAAACATTGCCCTTCATATACAGATTATGAAGATGGAGCACCTCGCCACGACGGATGATCTAACAGGTATTCCAAACCGCAGAGAGTTCATGCGACAAATCGAAAGCCGCCTAAATGAATACCGAACCCAGGGCATTGACTTCCATGTTGCTATTTTAGATCTCGACAATTTTAAAAGCCTCAATGACCGACTTGGTCATGACGCAGGCGATAAATCACTGATCCATGCAGTTAATACTATTAAAAGTCATCTACTTGATTGTGACTTACTTGCCAGAGTTGGCGGTGAAGAGTTTGCCATCGTATTAAGAAGTCGCTCATCACAGCAAGCTCTAGACACATTAGAAACGATTCGTAATGCACTAGAAACGACGACCGTTCAACATTCAGGTTGTGATATGAGCTTCACCGCGAGTATTGGGGTAACTCAAGTCTGTCGTCTCGACGACTCATTTGAACCATTAGTTAAACGCGCCGACTTAGCACTTTACAAGGCAAAAGAAACTGGAAGAAATCGCGTTGAGTTTCATATTGGTGAAGAAAGGTAGAAAAAATAAAAAAAGGTAGCGACTCATTGCGCTACCTTTTATCGATTCTAACCCGCTTAAAATAACTAATACGAACTTTAAGCCAGTTAAAAATAAGAATGAGCAAATTTAATTATGCTTTCTTAAGATCTTTAGCTGGGTAAGTTAGTGTTTTTTCGCCTGCTTTTACATGTGTGTAAAAACCGCCACTGCTTAAACCTGTAACAACCATTTCGCCAAGATCGATACCTTTAGTCGCTACTACTACGTCACCGATTGAAAACATATTGAATACCTTGTTTGTTTAGATTAAGACACTAAGTC
>NZ_JAWOVM010000034.1:0-43688 GCF_033339895.1 Vibrio sp. 1751 | reverse complement strand
GATGTCTATTGATGCATCCCGAACATAAAACGAGGACTTACCGTAGGGTTTGAATCCATCCAAATTGTGTGTAAAACCTCACATCCCTCCTTCTGAAGCAGTCATGTTGCTTTACAATTAAAGCATGGTTCATTTTTCTCAAAAAACAAGTTTTTTATCCTAAATTATGAGAGCAATAGCACAATCTGAGTGAATGAATAATATCGCGACACTTCGAACACTCAATAGTGAAAAGCTAAATTGCATCTTTATTGATTAGGTCTAGACTCTGCGAAGCGTATACTTTCTTTCGTCCCTTCCCCCAGCAACAGGAGAGCTTGTTAATGACCAAACGCGAGAGAATTGTGAAATCTGTGTTGGCGCACGTACCGAAAGATGCGATTAACCAGTTTGTCTCTCGAGGGTCAACACCATTTTCTGTTCTCATTATGGCCGCCATTGTGGGTACGTTGGCTGGTTTTGTCGGTACGTATTTCGAGCTTGCCGTTCATTTCGTTTCTGAAACACGAACAGAATGGTTAAGAAGCGAAATTGGTAATGTTCTACCATTGTGGCTGGCAGCGGTTCTCATTAGCGCACTTTTAGCTTTTATTGGCTATTTTCTTGTGCACCGCTTTGCGCCAGAAGCGGCAGGCTCTGGTATTCCTGAAATCGAAGGGGCAATGGATAATATTCGTCCAGTGCGCTGGTGGCGCGTGCTACCAGTAAAATTCTTCGGCGGCATGGGCGCACTTGGCTCTGGTATGGTGCTTGGTCGTGAAGGCCCAACCGTTCAAATGGGTGGTGCTGTTGGTCGAATGGTGACCGATATATTCCGGGTAAAGGATGACGATACCCGCCACTCCCTGCTCGCTTCTGGTGCTGCTGGCGGTTTGGCTGCGGCCTTTAATGCCCCACTCGCAGGCATTATGTTCGTTGTGGAGGAAATGCGACCTCAGTTTCGCTACTCTTTGATCTCAATTCGCGCAGTGATCATTTCTGCCATTATGGCGAACATAGTGTTTCGCGCCATCAACGGGCAAGACGCCGTTATCACTATGCCGCAATACCAGTCGCCAGAGCTTCAAACCCTATGGCTGTTTTTATTGCTTGGCGCATTGTTTGGCGTGTTTGGCGTGATCTTCAATAAACTGATTACCGTGGCACAAGACAGTTTTGTCGCAATTCACAAAAACGATCGTAAGCGCTACTTGATTGTGGGTTCGCTACTGGGAGGCGTGTTTGGTTTGCTTCTTTTGTACGTACCCCAACTAACTGGTGGTGGTATCGGCCTTATTCCTGACATTACTAACGGTAACTACTCGGTATCTATTTTAGTTTTGCTTTTCTTTGGTCGCGTAATTACAACCCTGCTCTGTTTTGGTTCTGGTGCGCCGGGAGGCATCTTTGCACCTATGCTTGCTCTGGGAACCTTATTTGGCTATGCGTTCGGAGCAAGTGCTGATGTCTTACTCCCTGCGCTTGATATCGAGCCTGGTGTATTTGCGATTGCGGGCATGGGTGCCCTGTTTGCAGCAACGGTACGTGCACCGATTACAGGTATTCTGTTAGTGATTGAAATGACGAATAACTACTACTTAATCCTGCCATTGATCATTACTTGTTTGGGCGCTGTGATTATTGCTCAATTGTTGGGTGGACAACCTATTTACAGCCAGCTGCTGCATCGCACAATCAAAAACGAAAAGTTACGCCAACAGGATCTACCGGAGAATCAATCAACATAACATTCTCTTTGTTATCACTTCGCTCCAGACTATCGAAGGGTTTGGAGCGATAAACTCTGCATTTTTACATCTTTTCCCAAATATTCGATACCAAACTCACAAAATTATCATTCTCTGATATTTGCTCACCACCTTTCATGAGAAACCCCTCTCCATACTTGTTAGTATTCGCTACTTAAATAGAGCATTTCATCCAAATCGTCATGTTTCGTTTCATTCAGGCAAAAATCAAATGGAGTAGATTTGAACTGGAGAAGACTTGTGCAGTTTTATAGTGTCCCGCCGTCTCAAGCCGCGTTGGCACTAGGTATGATGGGTTTAGGGCAAGCTTGGGCACTCTATGTTCCTGAGATTGGTGAACCGACACGCCCATTTTTGGCGTCACTCGGCGCACTTTTACTCGCCCCTGTACTCATAAAATATGCCGCGAATCCACGATTATTCATGGTCGACATTCGTCACCCGCTGAGTGGTAGTTTAATGGCACCAATGAGTATGGCGTTACTGATCCTTGCAGATTATCTTGCCGCTGTAGCACCTATCATCGCTTATCCACTTTGGTTTATGGCGCTTTTGCTGCATTTTACTATGATGGTGCTGTTTTTTAGCTTTCAGCTAATGAATTTCAAAATGTCCAATATCGTACCGAGTTGGTTTCTTTATCCGGTGGGGCTAATCAGTAGTTCACTAGCCGGTTCTCAACTAGGTCACAACTTATTCTCCGAAACATTAGCGATGATGTGCATCGGCATTTATTTCTTCATGCTGCCACTCGTGTTGTATCGTTTAGTGTTTTTCGGCTCTCTACCAAGGCGAGCAAGACCGACCCTCGCGATTATGGCCGCGCCGGTAAACTTGTCATTAGCAGCATACTTGGTGAACTTTCCCTTACCTGATCCGATACTAACAGGCGCATTGGCAGGGATCGCCATCACTATGACTTTATTGATCTACTTATGTTACTTCCGCTTACTTCGCTTGAAGTTTCAACCTTCTATCGCGGCAGTAACCTTTCCTTCCGTGATCAGCGCTATCGCAATGCATCGCTTAACCTCTTTTTTTGCCGAATCGCACCCTCACTGGCACTGGCTGCACGACTTTGGTTTTCTAGAGCTCAGTATCGCGACTGTATTGGTTGTTTGGGTATCGGCAGGTTACGTCAAAATGTATTGGCCAGAAATCATGAAGTCATTTTCTAAACAAGCATAAAAAAAGGATGGCGTTTGCCATCCTCTTAGAATAGTGCTTGGTTACCTAACGTAAACCGTGCAGAAACTCGGCACGCGTTGCTGGGTTGCTTTTGAAGATACCGCCCAATGCTGTTGTCGTGGTTTCGCTGGTTGCATCCATCACACCGCGAGATTTCACGCAGTAGTGTGTTGCGTCAATCGTCACTGCCACATCATCGGACTCAAGCAACGTTTGAAGTGCAACAAGAATTTGCTGAGTCATACGCTCTTGAACTTGTGGACGCTGGGCAAAGAAGCGAACGATACGGTTGATCTTTGACAGGCCAATGATCTTGCCACGTGGAATGTAAGCCACAGCAGCCTTGCCATCGATGGTCACAAGGTGGTGTTCACAAGTACTGGTCACTGTGATGTCCTTCACGCGAACCATCTCGCTCACGTTCATCTTGTTCTCAATCACCGTGATTTTAGGAAAGTTGGAGTAATCCAGACCAGAGAAGATTTCGTCAACGTACATCTTAGCAATGCGGTGAGGGGTTTCTTCTAGGCTATCATCAGTGAGGTCAAGTTGAAGCAAACCTAAGATCTCACGCATGTGGTGTTCGATCTTCTCTTTCTTCTCTTCACGACTTACGTTGTTTGGACGCATTGGCGTTTCCAAACCGCGTTGCTCTAGCGCTTCTTTTACTAACTTCGCTGACTCGCTAAGACCTGACATTCCACTTCCTCTTTTGTTTTACTTCAGCCTTCGTACAAACCCAATCAAAATTGCATTCATACTTTTCGCTTTGAGTTGCTCAGTTCGTGTCTTTACACCAAGTCACATCAGATGAAGGTACTGAGCTGATTTTCTTGAGCTCCGCAGGTTTTTTACCCCTTTTGGATGGCTGACAAGGATACTCGGATTTTTGAATAATTACACCCATATTTTATAGGTGGACATTCTTACTCAGTCCCCTTTTATGGTAAAGTTGCCACAAAACAAAAGAACACAGGATTTTCTCAATGGGCTGCTGCGACGCACCTGGCTTGATGCCAATTGAAGAAGCGATGGACAAAATGTTATCGCGAATCAAACCTATCCAAACAACGCTTTCTCTTCCACTTGCTGAAGCACTCGGTTTTGTACTGGCAGAAGATATCTTGTCTCCTATCCACGTACCGCCATTCGATAACTCAGCAATGGATGGCTACGCTATTCGCATTCAAGATCTTGAGTCATCTTCTGTATTGCCTCTGGCAGGTAAATCATTTGCAGGACAACCTTTTGAAGGTGAATGGCCTCAAGGTACCTGTGTTCGCATCATGACTGGCGCAAAAATCCCACAGGGTTGTGATACCGTTATCATGCAAGAAAACACAGAAGTGACGGATGCTGGCATTCAGTTCAATCAAACTGACGTGAAGCCGCAAAACAACATCCGCCCAACAGGTGACGACATCAAGCAAGGCGACATCGTATTGGCAAAAGGTGCACGTTTAACACCTCGCGATATTCCGATGATTGCGTCTCTTGGTGTGAGCCATGTGACAGTAGTACGTAAGCCAAAAGTTGCTTTCTTCTCTACTGGCGATGAGCTTAAACCACTGGGCGAATCATTAGACGAAGGTCAGATCTACGACAGCAACCGTTACGGTATTAAACCGCTTATTGAAAACTTCGGTTGTGAAGCCGTTGATCTTGGCATTATTCCAGATTGCCCAGAGACTCTGAAAGCGACCTTTGAACAAGCGCAAACATTGGCTGATGTGGTTGTTACATCTGGTGGAGTTAGCGTCGGCGAAGCGGATTACACCAAAGACATTCTTGAAGAACTTGGTGAGATCGGTTTCTGGAAGCTAGCAATCAAGCCGGGTAAACCTTTCGCGTTTGGTAAGCTAAGTACAGCTTGGTTCTGTGGTCTACCAGGTAACCCGGTTTCTGCAGTTCTTACTATGTACGTGCTTGTTCAACCAATGCTGGCAAAACTTGCAGGCCATACAGAATGGAAAGCACCCGAGTCTATTCCAGCAACAACCAAAACTGCATTTAAGAAAGCGCCAGGTCGTACCGATTATCAACGTGGTATCTACACATTGGAAGATGGCAAGTTTGTCGTTGAAACAACGGGCAACCAAAGCTCTGGCGCATTCCGCTCAATGAGCCTAGCGAACTGTTTTGTTGTCTTGGAACGTGAACGCGGCCGAGTTGAAGTGGGCGAAACGGTTCAGATTCAACTATTCAACTCAACCCTTTACTAGGAAGTCGTTGTGGATATTCTTTCCGATCAGGAAATGCTGCGTTACAACCGCCAAATCATTCTTCGTCAGTTTGACTTTGAAGGACAAGAAGCACTCAAACAAGCATCAGTATTGATGCTTGGTGCTGGTGGTTTAGGCTGCGCATCAAGCCAATATTTGGCCACTGCTGGTGTCGGTAAAATCACACTGATTGATGATGATATCGTCGAGTTGTCTAACCTTCAGCGCCAAGTGCTACACCACGATGCGGATATTGGTCGTAAGAAGGTAGACTCGGCGGCCGATGCACTGCGTGAGTTTAACCCGCACATTATTGTAGATACCATCGCAAAACGTCTTGATGATACCGCGTTAGAGAGTCTGATTAAGCAGCACACTATTGTTGTCGATGCATCAGATAACGTCGATACGCGCAATCAACTTAACCGCCTATGTTTTGCGACCAAAACACCGCTAATTTCAGGCGCGGCCATTCGTATGGAGGGCCAAGTGAGTGTGTTTACTTACGATGATCCAGCACAACCATGTTACCAGTGCTTAAGTGCCCTCTTCGGCAGCGGTGCGTTAAGTTGTGTCGAAGCCGGAGTCATGGCGCCTGTTGTGGGTATTGTTGGCGCAGTACAAGCGATGGAAGCGATCAAAGTGATTGCTGATTACGGCCAACCAAAGAAAGGCAAAATTCTGATTTTGGACGCGCTCAGCATGTCTTGGCGAGAAATGAATCTGATGAAAATGCCAACCTGTCCGGTTTGTAGTTAGTTCTAAACCTCTAATCATTCCCAAAAAGCCCAACTCGATGTTGGGCTTTTTTCTCATTTTGACAATCAGATTTAAAACCCTTCTTCTTACAAATTTTAACTTCATAAAATTCAACAATTTAAAAGTTGGCACATTCCTTTCATTGCATATATCACGAACCAATGAGAGGGCGAATTATGAAAAGGACATCACTACTACTTGGGTCTCTAATAGTGAGCGCTTATACACAAGCGGCGCCATTTGATACGTGCCCAAGCCAAGCATACCTATTCCAATCAACCCCGGTTCAAATCTATGGCGTCAATTTGGTTACAGGCTCTACGACTCTTTTAGAGGACGACACAGGTTTGGCTTCGGGCATCAACGGTGTAGGCTTTAACTTCACTGACCGTTATATCTACGGCTACGACACCACAAACAAAAAGATTGTTCGTCTTGGTCAAGACTTCCAAGCAGAGACGCTTAATGTTTCGGGTCTTCCAACCGACCACACCTTTTACGTAGGTGACGTTTACAACCACGTCTACTACTTGTACCGCAAAGGCAAAGGACTTTTCTCCATTGACCTTTCTCCGCTCGATTCTGATCCAAATGCGACATTGAGCATCGTGAAAATTAGTTCAACAGCGACTGTGAACCTAACCGACTTTGCATTCCATCCAGGCGACGGTTCCCTTTACGGCATCGACAATAACTCTGGAGTGCTGTACCAGTTCAACCCATCGAATGGTAATACGACTGCGATAGGCGACACAGGTGAGAAAGGCACATTTGGTGCTGGCTACTTCGATGTAAACGGAAACTACTACGTGTCACGTAACCAAGATGGCAAAATCTATCGCGTTGACCTTTCGGAAGGTAACGCAGCCAATATCGCAGCAGGTATCGTTCCTGCGGTTGAGTTTGTGTCTAACGGTCCAAGCTCAAGCCAAAATGATGGCGCACGTTGTGCAAATGCTCCAGTGATTGACGAAGACGAGCCAATCGATTTTGGTGATGCTCCAGACAGCTACCACACAACACTTGCGTCAAATGGTCCTCGCCACGAGGTGGACGGTGTAACTTGGCTTGGTTCTGTCGCGCCAGATGGTGATGCCGACGGTCAAGCAAACGACAACTCTGTTGGCACCGCTGATGAAGATGGTGTTGGTTTTGTATCCGCACTTGACCCAGGCTTAAGTTCAATTGTGAATGTGACGGCTTCCACTTCTGGCTACCTATCAGCATGGTTTGACTGGAACCGCGATGGTGACTTTAATGATGAAGGCGAACAAGTCTTTACTGACCAACTACTGTCTGCGGGTAATAATCCCCTACCGTTTGTCGTTTCAACCGCTGCAACGGAAGGGTCTAGCTGGAGCCGATTCCGCTTTAGCCAACAAACCGGATTAAACTACGATGGTGGTTCGACATCTGGTGAGGTGGAAGATTACCCAATTACCATCACTGGTAATGGCTACTCAGTGGAATATTTCCCGAGTGCAGAAGATTACGCCACCGTCGCTTACGAAGATAACTGGCCATACACCGCAGACTACGATATGAACGATGTGGTCGTGAAATTCCGCATCACTGAAACCAGTCTTGCTGGTCATGTTGAGAATATTCAGATTACAGGTGACCTAGCGGCTTACGGCGCAAGCTACAAAAATGGCTTCGCAATCCGACTACCGGGTGTATTGAGAAGCTCGATTGAAAATGGATTAACGACGCTATCCTTCAATGGTGTAGAGCAAGCATCTAATGGCTTGGAAAGTATTTCTGATGAAGCCATTTTCATCATCAGTGAAGACTTAAGCACACACGCGGCGAGCAGCTGTAGCTACTTCCGTACCGAGTCTGGCTGTGATGATAACGTTTCACTCACCTTTACCTTGAATGTGTACTTCACTGAAGGATCTGACCGTTCAGCCATTCAAGCCATGCCATACGACCCGTTCATCTTCGCAACACCGGGGACTTACCATGGCGACGGGATTACTTTCCAGCCAGGTCGTAAATGGGAAGTTCACTTAGCAGACCAAGCACCAACTGAACAGTTTGATGACCAAAACCTCTTCGGTGTCGGCGTCGATGCAAGTGACCCAGCACAAGGTGTGTACTTCAAAACAGCAAACAACTTACCTTGGGCACTGTTGATAGTAGAAGATTGGGATTGGCCGCTAGAGCGTGTAGACATGGTCGATGCATACCCTCAATTCCAAACTTGGGCTGAGTCTGGTGGCGAACTAAGCACAGATTGGCACACCGCTCCAACACCTAACAAATGCTACATTCCATAGGGAGATAACATTATGAAAGCACTTATCACAATCATCATGGGATTAGCACTAACAGCTTGTGGCGGTGGCGGCGGAGGTGGTAACAGTACACCACCTTCACCAACCCAAACCACCATTGCAGAGGAAGACACAACCCAACAGGAAGAAACAACCGTAGAAGAGACTACCGTAACTGTAGAAAATGCAACCATGCTGGACCTAGTAGTACCGGATGGCTTTAGCTACAACCCAGTGACGGAAGGTACGCTCAATGTAGACATCAGTGGTTTTTCTTCACAACGTGCACACCTAAGCGTGTACAAAGAGTTTGTCGAGAACAGTTCAGGTAACTACGATGCAAAATACCCAAGCAAAGTCGCATCGGTTCCACTCAACAATGGTACAGCAAATGTCGACTTTAATGTTTCTGATAGCCAAGGTAGCCTACTTGTTGAAATTTGGTTCTATGACGGTAGTGACCCAATTCAGAAAGTGATTACTTCTGGAGACAACACTTGGACCATGTAACTGGGTAAATCGAAAGCTGTCTTTCAGAACAAATCTTCAATCTTTAACTTAAAAATCGCATCGTTCTTTTGAACATGCGATTTTTTTGTTGTAAAACAGTAAGATTATCCACCTAGCAAACTAAAGACAATGCAAGCACTGATTAGTACTGATGAACTCAATAGCCTTCTCGGCCAACCTAACGTCAAGCTCCTCGACGCTAGTATTGCGTTTCAAATCCCTTCTGAAGGCAAAAAGATTCAAGATAAGTGGATTCCAAATACTTTACGCTTTGATTACGACAATGACTTTTGCTTACCCGGTTCTTCCCTGCCGCATATGATGCCAACAGAAGAAGGCTTCAACCAAAGTGCGCTACAACTCGGTTTGAACAACGAAGATTTGATTGTGGTTTACGACAACTCTGGCACTTTAGCCGCGCCAAGAGCTTGGTGGATGTTCAAAGCTATGGGACATGATAATGTTCGAGTCTTAAACGGCGGTCTTCCAGCTTGGATTGAAGCAGGACTCCCTGCCGAAAGTGCCCTATCGCAACCAAGCGAAGAAGGCAACTTTGCGGGCAAGCTCAACCAAAATGCCTTTTTGAGTGCACAAGATGTTCTTGCTCATTCAACCAATAAAAGTGCCAACATCATCGATGCCAGAGCCAAAGCTCGCTTCCTTGGTGAAGTGCCTGAGCCACGAGAAGGTCTACGTAGTGGGCACATTCCAAATTCGGTTTGCTTACCGTTTCAAGAACTCTTGACCAACGGTCACATTAAACCAAACTCAGAGTTGCAACAGATATTTAGCGCACTAACGATAGATAGTGACAATTCGATTATTTTTAGTTGCGGTTCCGGTGTAACCGCATGCATTTTATTACTCGCGGCGTATCAAATTGGTCTAGACAATCTGTCGGTGTACGACGGTTCTTGGACCGAATGGGGTGCTGACCACTCTCTACCTATCGAGCGTTAAGACAAGTGTCTGTTTAACAAAGTATCTTACGTTTATCTAAAGATGATGTGTTCCAATAAACTAAACGCAGCTTCTAAACCAAACTTGTCATTTCGAAATAGAAACTGGCTATGAGTGATTTGTCCCTCCTCATAGCCTGACTACATCAAAAGCCGACTATTTCCGTTAGCGTTCAGATGTCGCGTTACCGTGCATTTGCTCATCTAAGTTGAGCACGGTTAATGCGTTGCTAACGCTCGTGGCGATCACGTCTATCGCTCCAGTTCTTAATGCTCCGAGTAGAGCGAGTGGCTTGCTGTTCTCAGCTGCGATCGCAATAACTTCCGAGATCGGCCGAAACTCTTCAATACCAAGTCCAATTACTCGGTCACTCATTACCGTGTTCGCTACATTACCGTGAATATCAAAGAAGTCATAACCTGCAAAATCCCCTACCACACCTTGTTGAAGTCTCGACTGAACCACTTCATCAGGCGTAAACCAACCTAAGTCGACCATGTAACTGTTTTCGCTCATGTCACCAATACCAACCAAAGCGACATCGGCTTTACGCGCTAGGTCGAGCGTTTGTTTCACGGTTGCATTTTGCATGAAGGCCAACTTCTGTTCTCTATTTTCTGCGTATGCCGGCGCATAAAGGGTTTCAGAGGTTCCCCCATACTTCTTCGCCAACTGACGACAAATATGGTCGGCGTTATACATACCGCCACGCGGGTGAATACCACCAATGCCACACACAAATTTACAGTCACGCGGCGTAATAACACCTATATGGTGAGCGACGGACGATACGTTGCGCCCTTGTCCGACCGTCACCACCATGCCGTTTTTGAGCGTGCTAGTGAGATAATTGGACACCAATCCCGATACCTGTAGTCGTTGCGCTTCTTCATTCGGTTGATCAAGAGCAACAAGCGCGCGCTTAACGCCGAATCGCTCGATCAAACGTTGTTCGATCTTGGCGCTGAACACCGGATGGTATTTAACGGTAATTTCAACAATGCCTTCATCACGCGCCTGCTTGAGCATTCGCCCGACCTTTGCGCGTGATATGGCAAATTTTCTCGATATCTCTTCCTGAGTCGCACCGTCTTGATAATACGCGACGGAAATCTCTGTCAACAAATCCGTGTTTTCAATGGAAATATCTTGATTAGAACTGCTCATGGTTTCTCTCGCCCTTTAAGAGGATCGATATTGTATGCAATAAGTGAACATATGCTCATTGACTTAGCATATGTTCTTTATCAATTTAAACGCTACATTTGCTCATCGCAATAACATTTTCTCACTACAATTTTTTACCCTCTTGGACAACGCTCAAGCTTTGAACAATAAGGGCAAACGTTTATTTGGGTTAACCACTAAACACACAGTAAAAAAACGTTGATGAAGTTCACTATAAGTCCATTTCAGCGATTGACTTTCAGCATAGATAGGATAAATATGGACACATCATTTACTCAGCTATCGATCAAATGTTCATAGCATTTGTTCGGTAACGAAATTTTCCGTAGTTGGCTGAGCAGATGTCTCATTAAATGCGATGAGACGGTTAGCTAACTCGCTTGCAAATGCACAAGCTGTGATAACAAAAATCACGCTTAAGCCCATTTAAATAGGATGATCGATTATGAGCAACAAGTTAGAGCAACTTCGTAAACTAACGACTGTAGTAGCAGACACTGGCGAAATTGATGCAATTAAAAAGTATCAGCCAGAAGACGCAACAACTAACCCTTCTCTTATCCTTAAAGCCGCTCAAATCGCAGAGTACGCACCTCTAATCGATGCTTCAATCGAATACGCTAAAGCACAGAGCAACGACAAAGCTCAACAAGTTCAAGATACTTGTGACATGCTTGCAGTAAACATCGGTAAAGAAATCCTAAAAACTATCCCAGGTCGTATCTCTACAGAAGTAGACGCTCGTCTATCTTACGATATGGAAGGCAGCGTAGCGAAAGCTCGTCAACTAGTGAAAATGTACAACGATGCTGGCATCACTAACGACCGTATCCTTATCAAACTGGCTTCAACTTGGGAAGGCATTCGCGCAGCTGAGATCCTAGAAAAAGAAGGCATCAACTGTAACCTAACGCTTCTATTCTCGTTCGCTCAAGCACGTGCTTGTGCAGAAGCGGGTGTATTCCTAATCTCGCCATTCGTTGGTCGTATCATGGACTGGTACAAAGCGAAAGAAGGCCGTGACTTCGAAGCTCAAGAAGATCCAGGCGTACTATCTGTAACTAAGATCTACAACTACTACAAAGAATACGGCTACAAAACTGTAGTTATGGGCGCAAGCTTCCGTAACATCGGTGAGATCTTAGAACTAGCTGGTTGTGACCGTCTAACTATCGCTCCTGCTCTACTTGCAGAACTAGAAGCAGCTGAAGGTGAAGTAGTTGAGAAACTAGTTGATTCTAAAGGCGCAGCTGAGCGTCCAGCACCAATGACTCACGCTGAGTTCCTATGGGAACATAACCAAGACCCAATGGCTGTTGAGAAGCTGGCTGAAGGTATCCGCAACTTCGCCGTTGACCAAGGCAAACTAGAAGCGATGATCGAAGCTAAGCTTTAATTGCTTACCAAAAGCGAGTAGCCCGTCTACTCGCTTTTACCATCAACACTATTTTCAAAAAATTCTATTTGAACTTGTTTCGGCGAGTTCCCTCTATTTAAATCAAATATCGAGAAGTAATCACTATGGATCGTAAACATCTAGCAAATGCAATCCGTGCGCTAAGCATGGATGGTGTTCAACAAGCTAACTCTGGTCACCCAGGTGCACCTATGGGTATGGCTGACATCGCTGAAGTTCTTTGGCGCTCTCATCTAAACCACAACCCATCAAACCCTGAGTGGGCAGACCGCGACCGTTTCGTACTGTCTAACGGCCACGGCTCAATGCTGATTTACTCTCTACTGCACCTTGCAGGTTACGAGTTGTCTATCGACGATCTGAAAAACTTCCGTCAGCTTCACTCTAAAACTCCTGGTCACCCAGAGTATGGTTACGCGCCAGGTATCGAGACCACAACGGGTCCGCTAGGTCAAGGCATCACTAACGCGGTTGGTATGGCTCTAGCTGAAAAAGCGCTAGCAGCGCAATTCAACAAAGAAGGCCACGACATCGTTGACCACTTCACTTACGTGTTCATGGGCGACGGCTGTCTGATGGAAGGTATTTCGCACGAGGCATGTTCTCTTGCAGGTACTCTTGGTCTAGGCAAGCTGATCGCATTCTGGGATGACAACGGCATCTCTATCGACGGTCACGTTGAAGGTTGGTTCTCTGACGATACACCTAAACGTTTCGAAGCTTACGGCTGGCACGTAATTCCAGCAGTAGACGGTCACGATGCTGACGCAATCAACGCAGCAATTGAAGCAGCGAAAGCGGATCCACGTCCTACACTTATCTGTACTAAGACTATCATCGGTTTTGGTTCACCAAACAAATCTGGTTCACACGATTGTCACGGTGCGCCATTAGGTGCAGAAGAAATCGCAGCAACACGCAAAGAACTAGGTTGGGAGCACGGTCCTTTTGAAATTCCGCAAGAAGTCTACGCAGAATGGTCAGCGAAAGAAACAGGCGCAGCTAAGGAAGCAGCGTGGAACGAGAAATTTGCAGCTTATGAAGCAGCGTACCCTGAGCTGGCAGCTGAATTTAAACGCCGCGTAAACGGTGAGCTTCCTGCACAGTGGGAAGAGAAAGCAAGCCAAATCATTGCTGATCTTCAAGCTAACCCAGCAAACATTGCATCACGTAAAGCGTCTCAAAATGCTCTAGAAGCATTTGGTGCTCTACTACCAGAGTTCATGGGTGGCTCTGCTGACCTAGCACCTTCTAACCTAACAATGTGGTCTGGTTCTAAGTCTCTAGAAGCAAGCGACTTCTCTGGTAACTACATCCACTACGGCGTACGTGAATTCGGTATGACAGCGATCATGAACGGTATCGCGCTACACGGTGGTTTCGTTCCTTACGGCGCAACATTCCTAATGTTCATGGAGTACGCACGTAACGCAATGCGTATGGCTGCGCTGATGAAAATTCAGAACATCCAAGTGTACACGCATGACTCTATCGGTCTTGGCGAAGATGGTCCAACTCACCAACCAGTTGAGCAAATGGCATCGCTACGCCTAACACCAAACATGAGCACATGGCGTCCATGTGACCAAGTTGAGTCCGCTGTAGCTTGGAAACTAGCGATTGAACGTAAAGATGCACCGACAGCACTTATCTTCTCTCGTCAAAACCTTGCGCAACAAGAGCGCACAGCAGAACAAGTAGCAGACATCGCGAAAGGTGCTTACATTCTGAAAGATTGCGAAGGCAAGCCAGAGCTAATCCTTATCGCAACAGGTTCTGAAGTTGAACTAGCAGTAGAAGCAGCAGCACAGCTAACTGCTGAAGGTAAGAAAGTACGCGTTGTTTCAATGCCATCAACAGACGCATTCGACAAACAAGACGCCGCTTACCGTGAAGCTGTACTGCCATCAGACGTAACAGCGCGTATCGCAATTGAAGCAGGTATTGCTGACTTCTGGTACAAGTACGTAGGCTTCGACGGTCGCATCATTGGTATGACTTCATTCGGTGAATCTGCACCAGCCGGCGAACTATTCAAAATGTTTGGTTTCACGACTGAAAACGTAGTGAACACAGCAAAAGAGCTACTCGCGTAATTGCAGTAAAAAGATAATCAGTTTTCTCTATTGCGAATGTGAAAACTGAAAAGCCCCACCAGCAATGGCGGGGCTTTCTTTTATCTGGCTCCTATTCGCATAAACGCAGCCAGGACATAAACATCACAACTTTCGTTACGACTATTTGTCTTCAAATCGAAGTGCGAGCTGATAGAAATCTTGTACTTGGTCTTTCAACTGTCGGCTATTTTGCTCAACTGAATGTGTTGCTGCCAAGTTTTGTTCTGCGGTCGAAGCGATAGAATGAATGTGCTGGTTTACATCACTAGATAGCTTTAACTGGTTATTCGCCGCTTCTGCTACATCAACCATCAGCCCACTCATGGTTTGCATCATCTGTTCAACTTCAGACAAACGTAACGCACTTTGTTCTGCTACTTGAGAACAGGCATCGGTTTGCTCTTTGTTTGCCAGAATATCTTTCTGCCAACTTTGAATCGTTGCCAACATAGTGGAGATAGAGGCTTGGATTTGTTCAGTTGCATTGGATGTTCGCCCAGAAAGCGCGCGGACCTCATCAGCTACAACAGCAAAACCACGACCTTGCTCCCCTGCTCTTGCCGCTTCAATCGCCGCGTTGAGTGCCAGTAAATTGGTTTGCTCTGCGATCCCACCAATCTCTTCCATCAAATGGTTCACCTTCTGCGCCTGATCACTCAGTTGATACGTCGTTTCCGTCGCTTTTTCAGCTTGAAGGCTTAACTTCGCTAGATTGGTGTGCGTTTGATCGATGGTCTCCTTCGCCATCAAGCATGACTTCAATGTATCATCAATCAACATATGGGCATCATTAGTACTCGAAGAAACCGAATTTGCCGACGACTCCACCTCTTGGGTAGCATCTCGCACACGATGAATATCGGTATTTTGCTGATTTAATGCAGCCGAGACTTCTGCCGTTGTTTGACTAAGCTCTTCGGCGCAATGCTGCAAAGGCAATGCGGAGTCAGTCATCCTTCCTAACACGGTTCGAATTCTTGCGGATAGCATTTTGATATGGAAATCGGCAATCGAAAATGCCGTGTTACCGGAATAGATCAAGCGACTTACGCTGTCATATTGCTTTTGTAACTTTTTAAGTTGCTGAGGTGTATCAATTAACTCTTGGCGGAATAACAGAGCCAGAACACTTGCAGGTAACGCACTTGCAAGCCAAGCCAACGGCCCTTCAACAGACAACGCATATGCGGTTGCAGGTGCGGTTAGTGCACCAAGTAGAATCGCATAGCGAATGGTTTCATTGATTTTCAACGACCAAGTTCGACCAGACTTCTCTGCAGCACGCATGCTTTTGTAGGCTTTTGTCGCAATATCAACCCACTCTCGCTTTGGTTTCACGCGCACTGATTGATACCCAACAACATGGTTGTCTTCGTAGATAGGGGTGACATAAGCATCAACCCAATAGTAACCGCCAGACTTAGTGGCATTCTTAACCATTCCACGCCAGGCTTTACCTTGTTTAAGGCGTGCCCACATATCACCGAAAGCGGCTTTAGGCATATCATTATGACGAACTATATTGTGGTTCTGACCGACAAGTTCTTCGTGAGTGTATTCAGCAACGCGGCAAAAGGCTTCATTACAATATGTAATAACACCTTGTAAGTTCGTTGTTGAGACGAGTTCCTCAGACTCCCTCACGAGAGTTTCTTGAGCTTTATGAGAAATATTGGCTGACATAGACGAAACTTCTTTAGTTTTTATTGATTTTCGGCAAGATATATACAGGATTTTTATTTTTATTACAAAAAGTTAGATAAAAAGTCTTATCAAATCGACATTTTTATTGTGGGAATTCACATTATCGATAAAAAGATAAAGAAGAGATTGTTGATTTGAGCTAATAAACAAACCCGACACGATCGGCCGGGTTATATATTAAGCCTCAATTAAGCGGTTTGTGATTCTGGCTTTTTATTCGTTTTTAACGCAAACATCGCGATAACGAGTAACACAAATGGAAGAACATACAAATTAAGATTCTGCCAACCTACGGTAGACTCAAGCCAACCAGATAGTAATGCGGTGATGGTGACACAACTGAACACGAAGAATTCATTAAACGCTTGAGCCTTGCTTCTGTTTTTCGCTTCATAACTTTGACTAAACAGCCCGGTTGCTGCGATAAACATAAAGTTCCACCCTATTCCTAACAGGATTAAAGCAAGACTAAAATGCCAGATAGACACTCCATGTATATTAATTCCAATACAAGCAACAAATAGCAATCCACCCGCCAAAATCATATTCTTAGCGCCAAACCGCTCTATCAGACGGCCCGTGACAAACGCAGGTGCAAACATACCCAACACGTGCCATTCGATCACTCCCGCCGCTTTATCAAAATCAAAGCCACAACCAATCATCGCTAAAGGAGTTGCTGTCATTAAAATGTTCATCACCGCGTACGCAACCATTGCCGCGATAACTGCCAGCATGAAATTAGGTCGACGAATAATCAGTCTCAGCTTATCCGCCTTAGCGTGTAGCGCCTGCGTGTGTGCAGGTGGAAAACGAATGGTTTGTAGCACAACCAACGCGGTTATATAAAGCACGACAAGCACAGCAAATGCACTAATGTATAAGCCATCATCTGACCACTGCTGCGAGTACACGGCCAGATTAGGCCCAAGGATCGCCGCTAACACCCCACCCGCCATAGATATCGAAATCGCCCTATGCCTTGCCGACTCTTCACACACTTCAATGGCAGCAAACCTGTATAGAGTACCGAAACCTATACCAACACCAAGCAAAAACGTAGACATGCAGAACAGATAGAAGTTTTGTTGACTTAATGCATACGTCGCTAGACTAGCACCCAAAATGCCAATGACATTACCAAGGCTAAAACCAAGGCGACGCCCTAACTTGCCCATAATTAGCGACGCAGGAATTGTCGCGGCCATCAGTCCCAAAAACTGCAGTGCAACTGGTAATGTGATAAAACTTGATGACGGCGCAAGTGTTTTGCCAATAAGGGCAATAACAGATATGAGTAAAATATTCCCTGTCATTAATAAGGCTTGGCAGAGGGATAGAAGCCATACATTACGATTCAATTCCAAATTCCTTTTGGTTACAACGTATACAGATAACATATAGGAAAGCAGAAACAATAGAAAGATATGAGAGTAATTCTCAACAAAAAGAGCCAGAGGCATAGTACCTCTGGCTCTTCACTATTCACTTTTCGCTTTTAAAAAGTTTTTCTGTTGAGCTTACTTGTTGCGGCGCGCTTTTACTGCATCAGAAAGCTGACGAAGTACCGTTTCCGTATCTTCCCAACCAATACATGCATCAGTAATCGACTGACCATAAGTGGCTGCTTTGCCATCCACTAAGTCTTGGCGACCTTCAACTAAATGAGACTCGATCATCACACCAAAAATGGCTTCTTCGCCAGCAGAGATTTGTTCGGATACATCATCAGACACCAGCATTTGACGCTTGAACTGCTTCGAGCTGTTAGCATGGCTAAAATCAATCATCACTTTTTTCGGCAGACCTGCGGTGTCCAGCTCATCTTTAATTTGAGCTACATGTGCTGCACTGTAGTTTGGTTCTTTACCGCCACGTAGAATAATATGGCAGTCTGGATTACCAGCGGTTTCTACGATCGCGGAATGACCGTATTTTGTTACTGAAAGGAAGTGATGGGAAGCGCTTGCAGAACGAATCGCGTCGCTCGCTATTTTAATATTCCCGTCTGTACCGTTTTTGAAACCTACAGGACAAGAAAGACCAGAAGCTAGCTCGCGGTGAACCTGAGATTCTGTCGTACGAGCACCGATAGCGCCCCAACTGATCAAATCCGCCACGTACTGAGGTGTGATCATATCTAAGAATTCACTTGCCGTTGGCAAGCCCATATCGGTTAGATCAAGAAGAAGTTTACGTCCGATACGTAGACCATCATTTAGCTTATAGGTGTCATTTAAGTAAGGGTCATTGATAAGGCCTTTCCAACCAACGGTCGTACGCGGCTTTTCAAAATAAACTCGCATAACAACCTCAAGCTGCTCGCCCAGTTCATCACGTAATACTTTTAGCTTTTTACCGTACTCAACCGCGGCAGCCGGATCGTGAATAGAACACGGGCCAACGATCACGAGTAATCGATCGTCTTTTCCTTCAAGAATATTGTGAATGGCGTTACGGCAATCAAAAGTGGTCGAAGAAGCGGTTTCAGTCGCTGGGAACTTCTCTAATACTGCAACAGGTGGCAATAACTCTTTTACTCTATTTATTCTTACATCATCAGTTTGAAACATTACTTCTACTTCCTGGTTTTATTTCCGACCCCATTTTTACCAACTGAACTCATTGCAACATTGTTCACAAAGCGAGCAGCATCAAGGGCTGTGGTCATTTTCTGTCTAGCGTTTAAGTAACTTATCGGCTTAGGCGTAGACTTGCAATCAGTTTTTGCAAATAAATGCAAATAAAAGCCACCTGTTAACTACTGCGCACAATGTAAAGTAAAGTTTACGAAAAAAAGTTCAAAATAATCATCAATTTTCTTATGCACCAAAAAATCTTTACTACAATGTAAGAAATATCAGAAGTTTGTGAGGTATTTTTGGGTAGTAAATGTTGATCAAGTTCAAATATATTGTTGCTTGATATGAAATGATTAGAATATTAAACTAATTTCTTATAAACGCTGGTTTTTTCTAATTTTTTGATAAAACGAAGTAGAAGTTAATATGCAATCAATACAAGGAAACATTATGAACAAAGTAGCAATTGCAGTAGCAGCAGTGGTAGCTGGTAGTAGCGCGCTTTTAAACTCTGCTCAAGCTGAAATGTACATCGGGGGCAAAGTGGGCATGACTACACTTGACGACGCTTGCTATCTAAATAGCCCTTGTGATGATGAAGCGTTTGGTGCAGGACTACATATCGGTTATGACTTTACCGATATCATTGGGCTAGAGTACGGCGTAGACTTCTTAGGCGACTACAAAGCTAACTCGATGTCAGGGGCTAACACGGTTAATACGATTGACGGCAATCTAACGGCTTTAACACTTGCACCTAAATTCAACTGGCACTTAAACGACTCTTGGAATCTGTTTGCTAAGATCGGTGGTGCTTACATGATGTCTGATGACGAAACAGACTTTGTCCCAACAGGTTCTTTGGGTGCTGAATACTCGATCGATAGAAACTGGAGTGTTCGCGCTGAATACCAACGTTACCAAGACATGTCTGACGACGTGTGGGACGACATGGATGCTAACTTCTTTGGTATCGGTGTTAACTACAAATTCGCAGCAGCTCCAGTTGTTGCAGCAGTTGTAACGGAAGAAGTGATCGAGCCAGATCCAGAACCAGTGATGATGAGCAAGGTGCACAAAGAAGAGTACGGTACAGGTACGTTTGAATTCGATAGTGCTAAGTTAACAGAGTCCGTTTCTGAACGTCTGGACAACTTTGTTTCATTCTTGAACGAATATCCTCAAGCTCAAGTAGAGATTACTGGTTACACGGATAGCTCAGGCCCTGCGGCATACAACCAAAAACTGTCTGAGCGTCGTGCTCAATCTGTTGCTGATTACCTAACCGCAGCTGGCATTGGTTCAGATCGTTTGACAGTTAAAGGTATGGGTGAAGAAAACCCAGTTGCTGACAACAGCACTCGCGAAGGTCGTGAGAAAAACCGTCGCGTAGAAGTTGTGGTACCTTCATTTGAATACCAAGAGCTAGTTCAACCAGAATAAGCATCTATGATTCATGATCGATGATGTGGTAAAAATTAATGGGGTGCATTTGCACCCCATTTTGATCTCATATTAAGGGATATTGCCACTATGGTTTTGGGAAAAAGATCAACTCATTATCTTGCACCATAACGCAATCCATACCAGCTGCATGCGCCGCTCGCTTCCCCAACTCAGTATCCTCGAACACAAGACACTGTGACGCCTCCAAGTCGAGTTGTTCCGCGGCCACCAAAAAGGTATCTGGAAAGGGTTTATGGTTCTCTATATCACTCGCGGTTACTACAACATCTAACTTGTCTAATAAACCTGCATGACTTAATAAGCGCATGGCACTTTCTCGTTGGCTGCCAGTCCCGACTGCAATTTTCTTATGGCCTAAATATTCCTCTAACACGATGTTCGTGCAAGGAATAACGTCACCATGAAGCTCCATAGCAGCGAATGTTTCCATTTTAAATGTCGCGACAGTTTTAGGATCTAACGAAAGCTCATGCACACGATTTAGTTCCTCAACAATTTTAAAGCTCGGCATCCCTCCCAAACTGTGAAACCATTCCTGGCAAAACGGAAAATCAAAACGCTCAGCAGTTGCTTGCCAAGCTGCCAAGTGGGCTGGCATGGTATCGATTAGAGTACCATCCATATCAAATATGAATCCCTCATAGGGTCTAAAATCAATCGTGCTCATGTCTTTTCTTCTATTTGTGCATCTGTAATGTTAATTTATCAGCTCTTTCAATCGTCCTTACCGGCATTTACTTATCATGCTCAAAATTTCGAACTCCGTCACAATTCAAGAGTGGGAAATTCAATTATCCCCAATTAGAGCTCAAGGAAATGGTGGCCAGAACGTTAACAAGGTAGCGTCCGCTATACACCTGCGCTTTGATATCCGGCATTCAAGCTTACCTGACTTTTACAAAGAGCGATTACTTGCACTTTCTGATAGTCGTATAAGTAAAGATGGCGTGATCATCATCAAAGCGCAACAATTTCGGACACAAGAACAAAATAAGGAAGACGCCCTAAATCGGCTTCAAGCATTGATAAAAGCTGCCGCTTTACAGGAGAAGAAGCGTATTAAAACGAAACCAACCCGCGCTTCTCAACGCCGACGACTTGATACAAAAAACAAGCACGGAGCGAAAAAACAGCAACGCAAAAAAGTGCTTTATTAGTGCATGTCGTTTTCTCGACATGTTAGTTGAACAACGTTTGCTAGCCCTTGGAAATCTCATTGGATTTCTCTTTTTAGTTACTTATTCAGGAAACAACAATATGACTATTAGGCAAAAACTCTACTTCCTCGGAGTTATCGCCATTTTAGGCATCGTGGCCCTTTTGGGTACGTCATCCCATTTTGAAAATAAGAGCAATGATCTTAATCACGCCATCAAACTCGTTGGTGATCTAGAAATACGCTTACTCAACTTACGCAGAAATGAAAAAGATTTCCTACTGCGTAGTAATGACAAATATCTAAATAAGTTTGACGCCAATGTTGACAAGTTTATAGACACAGAAAAAGAGCTTGCGAACATACTCAAGAGTAATGAATTACCTTCCAGTCAACAATTTAAGCAAGACTTGCTCGCATACCAAAGGGGCTTTCAGAATCTGGTCAGCGCTTACCAACGATACGGGCTTGATTCAAAGAGTGGGCTTCTCGCCGGTTACGAACAAGCACTATTAGAAGCTAAACAACGTTCAGACCACCAGCAGTTATTGGCATTAGTCCGTTTTGACTCTGCGGTAAAAGCAGGACTATTCAATAGTGACTTGCTTGAGGGGCAATATGCTCCGGAGCTTATCAAAACAGGTAAGCAATTGGCGGCCCAAAAGCAAGTTGTTGGGGTTGCTTATGACAAAGGCCTACTCGGTGAAACTCGCGCATTATCCCATGCCGTAGAAGAGCAATTTGAAACCTTTTCCACAGCCCTTAGCTCTGCTGCCGCACAACGTGATGAACAAATGTCGACCATCAAGCAGGTCATTACAGCTCTGATCTTAGTCGTTATTTTCGCATTGATTTGGCAAATTTCACGTTCAATCAATACGCGAGTGAATAGCTTACTTGGCACCATTCGAAGTATCAGCGAAACGAACAACATGGGACTTCGATCTGATTTGAAAGGTCAAGACGAGCTATTTGATATCAGTCATCACCTCAATGACCTATTGGATAAGCTTGAGCATCTAATTAGTAGTACCCAAGAAAAATCGGCGCAACTCACTGCAAGTACCGATAATATGCATCGTGAGTTAGAAGGCGTTATGGAGCAATTCCACACTCAAACTGACCACACTGCATCAATGGCGACGGCAGTTCAGCAAATGGTTGCCACAATAGGTGAAATCTCTGAAAGCACATCAGTTGCGGTAGAAGGCGTACATCAGGCAGCGAATAATGCCGAACAAGGTCGAGGAGTTGTTGAGGCGACGGTAACCAACATCGGTCAACTAACCACGATTTTATCAAACAGCCAGCAGTCGATTGGCTCGCTGAATCAGCATGTAGATAAAATTGGTGGTGCCGTGAACATCATCCAAGAAATAGCAGAGCAAACCAACCTACTAGCTCTCAACGCAGCAATTGAAGCCGCGCGAGCAGGCGAACAAGGCCGCGGGTTTGCAGTTGTTGCCGATGAAGTACGCGCCCTAGCTAGCCGAACTCATCAATCCACAGAGGAAATCACGCGGGTCGTTGCAGATATTCAAACTCAAATGTCGACAGTTGTTGCTGATATTGATCAATGTAACGATCAAGGGCAACAAACACTTAATGCTTCTGAAAAACTGGATTCTAGCCTGCAGCAGATCATCACTGACATGCATTCAATTCAAGGTAATTCGGAGCGCATAGCTTCAGCAATTGAAGAACAAGGTATCGTTATGAACCAAGTTAGCGGTTCAATCACCGAGCTAAACGCAATATCTGAGAATAACATGCAATCCGCTCAGGAATGCTTGCATGAAGTGAACTCTGTCTCTGCTCAAGCTCATGATATGGATGAAGCCGTTGCACAATTCAAAACTGCGCTAAAATAACCCTTTTCAAAATAGAAAGCCCGAGGCAATCATTGCTTCGGGCTTTTTTCAATTGTCACTTCGTGGTTACTGCGCACTTCGGATGTGATTATTCATCATCAAGAGGAACCAGCTTGGTGTTGCCGCCATGAACTTTCTCACGCTGTATTTGCACCAGAGCGTAGAAGCCTGGGATCAAGAATGTACCTGCTAGAAGCACACACAATAGACCACCAATCAGCGACACGCCGAGTGAGTTTTGACTCACGTGCCCCGCGCCAGCGGCAAAGATAAGCGGGAAGATACCCAGGATAAATGACCAAGATGTCATATTCACAGCGCGGAAACGTAACGTGCCTCCTTTAACCGCTGCACTATCGATATCAGCATCTTTTTCTTCACGCTCTTGCTTGGCGAACTCCACAATCAAAATTGCGTTTTTCGCCGCCAAGGCTATGAGCAAGACAAGACCAATTTGGGCATACAAGTTAAGCGGCGTGCCAGTTAGATTCAACGCAAGGAAGGAACCTAACGTTGCTACTGGGACCACCAAAATAATAGCCAGTGGAATACTCCAACTCTCATACTGAGCCACCATAAACAAGTAAATGAAGATCAAAGCCAGCGCAAACGCATAAATGGCTTGGTTACCCGCGAGCACTTCCTGATAAGCCATACCTGTCCATTCATACGTGTACCCTTGTGGAAGAACTTCAGCAGCAACGCGTTCCATTGCGGCAATCGCATCACCACTAGAGTAACCCGGTGCTGGTTGGCCTTGAATGATAGCACTGCGGTACATGTTGTAACGCCATGCCACATCAGGCTCAAACACTTGCTCGTAGCTCACTAGCGTACTTAACGGAACCATATCACCGTTCGAAGAACGAACATGGAAACGCTCTAGATCTTCCATGCTGCTACGGTGCTGGCTATCAGCTTGCATGGTTACGCGGAAGTTCTTACCAAACATGGTGAAGTCATTCACATAAAGCGAACCTAAGTTGCCTTGCAAGGTTTGGAAAATAGACGACAGCGAAATACCTAATTGCTGCGCTTTCTCACGATCGATATCAACGTAGTAGTGCGGAACATTCGCGCGGAACGTGCTAAACGTGTAGGCAATTTCAGGCGCTTGGTTAGCCGCTTGGATAATTTCTCCCATGACCATCGACAAATCGGTACGACTTCGACCTAGCGTGTCTTCAAGCACAAACTCAAAACCAGACGCAGCGCCCATACCAGGAACCGCCGGTGGTCCCATCGCAAAAACAACCGCTTGAGGTAACTCTGTCGCCGCTCGCCCGTTAATACGTGCCGCGATAGCATTAGCAGAGTGCTCTCCTTGCAGCGAGTTACGAGTATCCCAATCATGCAATTTGATAAATACAGAAGCACCGTTTGATGCTGCTGCGCCTGTCATAAACGAGTAACCGTTCGCAACCGTCACACCATCCACACCAGGTTCTTCACCGATCATTTTCATTAAATCATTGGTGACTTCTTCAGTACGTGATAAAGAGGCTGAATCTGGTAGCTGTACGTTAACCAGCAAAATGCCTTTATCTTCTTGAGGAACAAACGCTGTAGAGGTGGTTTTCGCAAAGAAAGTGACCGCTGCGATAGCAACTATAAAGAACGTCACGAGCAGTAAAGACTTCTTCACCAAGAAACCAGCGATCTGGCCATAACGCGTAGTGATGCGCTCTAAGCCTCGGTTGAAAGCCTGGAACCAGTTAGCGGTATTGCCCCCACCCTGCTTCAATACCAGGGAACAAAGTGCTGGAGACAGCGTCAATGCATTGATGGATGAAATCACAACCGAAATACAGATGGTCAAAGCGAACTGGCGATACATGATACCGGTGATACCTGGCAGCATGGCGACGGGTATGAATACCGCAAGTAGAACCAAGGTCGACGTGATGATTGGTCCCGTTACTTCTTTCATCGCTAGCAACGTCGCTTTACGCGGTGAAATGGTTGGGTCTTTCGCCATGGTAGTATCGACGTTTTCGATAACCAGAATCGCATCGTCCACCACGATACCAATCGCAAGGATCAAGCCAAACAAAGTAACCGTATTAATGGTGAAGCCCGTTGCCTGCATGATGGCAAACGTACCAATCAGAGAAACGGGGATCGCGACAACAGGAATCAACGTTGCACGCGCACTACCCAAGAACAAGTAAGTTACAGCAATCACCAATAGAATCGCTTCAATCAGTGTTTTTACTACCCCTTTGATCGATTCAGATACGAACACGGTTGTATCGTAGCTGGTCTCGTATTCCATTCCCTCTGGGAAGTTTTTGCTCAAGCCTTCAAGGAGCTCCATGACGGCCTGACCACTTTCTAACGCATTCGCATCCGATTGAAGAGACAACGCAACGATTGACGCGTCCTGGCCACGGAACTTACCGTTACCATCGTAGAACTTTTTGCCTAGTTCAACGCGAGCAACATCTTTCAGATAAACCGTAGATCCATTGGGATTAGCTCGAAGGACAACGTTCTCAAACTCGCTCACGCTTTCCAAGCGACCTTTGGTCACAAGGTTAAACTGAACTTCTTGCGGATTGTTGTATGGTGCTGCACCTACACGCCCTGCCGCAACTTGAACGTTCTGTTCAGCCAAAGCGGCGTATACGTCTGACGTGGTTAGCTTAAGGTTGGCCATTTTTTCAGGATCTAACCAAACACGCATTGCGTATTCGCCACCACCAATCACGTTAACTTCACTGATACCTTTCGCACGAGCCAACTGATCTTTTACATTCAAGTTAATGTAGTTAATCAAGAACTGATCATCGTATTTGCCATCAGGTGAATAGAAGTTAAGCACCATCAGCAAGTCAGGTGAACGCTTTTTCACCGTCACACCAACCATGCGAACTTCTTGAGGCAGTTTTGACTCAATCTGTGACACGCGGTTTTGCACGTTAACTTGCGCCATATCTGGATCGGTGCCGACATCAAACGTGACGTTTAGGCTGTAAGAGCCATCGTTCGCGCTCTTTGAAGACATGTATATCATATCCTCAACGCCGTTGACTGAGGTCTCTATGGGGTCAGCAATGGCCTGCTCGACAACTTCCGCACTCGCACCGGTGTAGTATGCCGAAACGCTGACTGATGGCGGACTTATCTGTGGGTACTCCGCCACTGGCAAAATCGCCAGTGAGATCGCGCCGGCTAGCGTTAATATGATCGAAATAACCAGCGCGAATTTAGGTCTCTGAATAAAGAAACGACTTAACATAGTGCCCCCTACTGCTTATCTTCAGCAGGTGCTTGAAGGCGCACTTCTACACCATTACGCACACGTTGTAGGCCTTGTGTAATAACTGTATCTTCCTGATCGAGCCCTTCTCGAATGATAATACCTTGTTCAACCTGAGGGCCAAGCTCTACGTTACGACGCTCTGCGACATTTCCCTCAGCCATCACCATCACAAAGTCACCTTCTAAGTCAGTTTGAACGGCACGTCGTGGAATAACAATAACGTCCTTCGTATTCTTATCTCTCAAGTTCACTTTGATGTGCTGACCCGGAAGTAACTTCTGTTCTGGGTTTGGAACGAGCGCGCGCATAGCAATCGTACCCGTTTTGGTGTCAATACGATTACCTAAGAAATCAAGCTTACCGAGATGCTCAAAAAACTGTCCATTTTCCAGTTCAAGCTGAACTTCAACGCGGTTTGATTCAGCCGAGCCATCACCTTTTACTTGATCCATACCCATAGCTAAACGCTCACGCTCACTCACACTAAATGAGGTATGAACTGGATCTAAACTCACCAGAGTTGTCAGCACGCCAGATGACGGAGAAACCAGATCACCCGTACTCACTTTGGTATCACTAATACGCCCGCTAAAAGGTGCTCGGATTTGAGTATAGGAAAGGTTAACTTCAGCAAGTTTAAGTTGAGCATTTGCCGCTTCTAGCTCTGCTCTCGCACCAAGAAGTGCAGCTGTTAAAGCATCAAACTCAGATTGAGAGATACTACCGCGAGGCAACAAGTTTTTACCTCGAGTATGATCTAATTCGGCTTTTTTTAGCGCCGCTTTAGCTTGTGCAAGTGCGGCTTTAGCACTCGCGACTTGGGCTTCAAAAGAAGATGGCTCGATAGAGTAAAGGAGCTGCCCTTTTTCTACCATTTGCCCCTCTTCAAAGTGACGAGCTTTTAAGTAGCCAGAAATCTGCGCGGTAATATTGGTATCTTCTACTGCTTCAATGCGACCGATATAAGACTTGCTCGGTTGGTAGTCGATAACCGTGACATCCTGAGTCACTACGAGAGGCGCTTGACCTTTCGTTTGGGCATTATTAGCTTCCCCGCATCCAGCGAGGATTGCTGTAGCCGCCATTAGTGCGACAAGTGGTTTCTTTTGCATGTATTTACCGTCTTTATAGAACAGGATATTGTTGAATTCCTATCAACCTTACTCCTTGCTGCCACTGAAAACTTCACTGAAAAGCGCCCAAGGTGTTTCTAAATGTAAACATGAGAAACAAAAGGAAAATAAAGTAATTTAGTTAACAGTGGTATTCAATGAGCAATATACATACAACTCAATCATAACTATTTAATATACGCCTTAGGAGATCGCGAATTTTAGCGTGTGCTTGGAAACACTAACGGGAGTATTGTATTCGGGCGTAAAGTGAGATTCAGTGCTCAAGATAAGAACGTTTTGTGGCTAAAAAGGTAAAAAGTGACGCCTTCATACTCAAGACCCCGATTTTGACTATTTTTTTAATATAAATGGGTTATCATTCAATTAATTCAACGCCTTCGACAGAGAGGATGACTATGATTTCTAAATGGGCGAAACGCTTTTACCAGATGGCAGAACTAGTGGCGTCTTGGAGTAAGGACCCATCAACACAAGTCGGTGCCGTTATTACTAAACAGAATCGCATTGTATCTGTTGGATTTAATGGCTATCCGCATGGTGTTTCTGACAGTGTCGACACCGATGAGCGCGAGTTGAAATACCTTAAAACACTGCACGCGGAAGAGAACGCAATTTTGTTCTCAAAACGTGACTTAGACGGATGTGATATTTGGGTAACGCATTTTCCTTGCCCTAACTGCGCGGCAAAGATCATTCAAACAGGGATCTCACACGTACACTGCCCTGAGCAGTCTGAAGACTTTTTATCTCGCTGGGGAGATAAAATCCAAGTCAGTCAAGATATGTTCGATCAAGCGGGTGTGAAAGTCGACTGGTTACCACTAGAAGACATTGAAATTGAAGACAAAGACGTGCGCTAGTATTCCATCTTAATATTTAAATAGCCCAGGAAGATCTGGGCTATTTTGTTATTAAATCTGCAAGAGGTCTCGACGTAGTCTTTTAACTGTGTTTTTTCGCTGTGAGCTCAGCAATTTTGACAATAACGAGTACTGATTTTTCCATCATTTCAACAGAAATAAACTCATGAATTCCGTGGAAGTTAAAACCACCGGTGAAGATATTCGGGCACGGCAAACCCATAAAAGATAAACGAGCACCATCTGTACCACCACGAATAGGTTTTATAATCGGTTCCACATCACACGCTTCCATCGCTTGCTTTGCCAGCTCAATGATATGAGGGTAAGGCTCAACCATTTCTCTCATATTGTAATAGCTGTCTTTTATTTTTAGCTCTACAGAACCATGGCGTAAACCCGTGTTCATTTCATCGACGAGTTTCTGCATAAAGGCTTTTCGATCCTCAAGTCTTTGACGGTCAAAGTCTCTAATAATGTAACCTAGCTCGCTTCGTGCAACGCCCATTTCTGCCGATTTTAGATGGAAGAACCCTTCGTAACCTTCGGTTGTTTCCGGAGTTTGATCTTGGGGCATTTGAACTTGAAATTTCGCAGCCAAGTTCATCGCATTGACCATTTTGCCTTTTGCAGTACCTGGATGAACGCTAACACCATGAAAAATTACATCAGCGTTTGCTGCATTAAAGTTTTCGTATTCCAATTCACCTTGCGGGCCACCATCTATAGTGTATGCCCATTTCGCGCCAAATTTTTTAACATCAAACAAATCTGCACCACGACCGATTTCTTCATCCGGAGTAAAGCCGATACAAATGTCGCCGTGTGGAATGTCTGGGTTTTCCAGTAGCAGAGCTACCGCGGAAAGAATCTCTGCGATACCGGCTTTGTTATCCGCGCCAAGTAATGTAGTGCCATCGGTAGTAATAAGATTGTGGCCATGTAGGTGATGTAAATCTGGGTATTGCACGGGAGATAACACTTCATCCCCCAACCCTAATGCAATATCGCCACCCTGGTAATCTTCGATGAATTGCGGCTTTACGTTTTTGCCAGATGCATCCGGCGCGGTATCCATATGGGCAATGAAGCCGATAGGAGGAACCTCATAATCAACATTGGCTGGCAGTTTAGCCATCAAGTAGCCATTTTTATCCAAAGTCACGTCACTTAAACCAAGCTCGATCATCTCATTTTTAAGTAACTCAGCAAACACAAGCTGACCAGGTGAACTTGGGCAAAGCGTCACATGTGGATTGGATTGGGTATCAAACGTGACGTATCGAAGAAATCTTTCAACTAAATGTTTCATATTTATTCTCATTGTTTTGTACGATGAGGCCTTATCACGCATTGATAAGCTGACGTTGCCTCATCAAACCTCACGCTATGTTACGCTCTTAGCTCAATAAGAATTTGCTTTGAATCATTTTTTGATAAGAAAGGCTTTTGCGCTTTGCTTTCGCTCATTGAAGCATGAATTTAATCTAAAAGTTCCTCAGCCAGTACTCGCCACTCTTTAACCTTTTCACGAAAATGACGCCATTGCTTATCGGTCATCGAACGAGAAACATCTAATGTCAGTTGATCAACCAATGCAAAGTTAGAATCAATATTCAGAGAAAGCTGCTCACTATAATAACTCTCTGGCTCGAACAAGAGTCGCATAAATATATCTTGATAAGTCACAACATTAGATTTGTTGTCGAACAAGTATTCGAGCTCTTGATATACCGTGGCTCGATAATCTCTCCATAAAGGGCTGTTTAAAATAACTTGCTGAGAAAATGTTTGAGCTAGTTGACGCTGATTTCCTGATAGATTCCCCAGCCATTCTTCCATCCACTCTTCAGTGTTATCCAGAATAATTTCACGCACTTCGTCTTCTGTCTTATCGGCATATTTTGTGTTTCGCTCTTGATAATGTTCTTGTACATTACTCAAAAACTCGCGTTCTTGCTCTTTCGTTAATTGCAAACTTAACGCAAAAAGATCTGGTGCTGCTTTGCTGACCACTCTATCGTAATGCGCTCGCATTCTATCTCGATTTTGTTGTAAGTAATTTAAGGTGATATCGCTCGCTTTTAATCTCTCAAGGTCTTTTAAATGTTCGATATATATTGGTAACTCCTCTTTCTTGTGCCAGTCTGCCAACAATAATAAGCGCTCTTCCACCAGGACTTCTTGTTCCCCTTGCAACGAGACATAGTCCTCTAAGTAATCGAGCACGAACCAATCGATATTGCTGTATAAAAACTTTTTCGCACAACCGGCAAGCAGAAATACGAAGCAAAATAGAAGGCCATAACGAAGCGCCTTATTAGATACATCCTTTAATTTAGTCACTTATTCGTATTCCCTTTTCTGTTGATTAAGTTCTATACTCAACCTGTATCACTTAGTATTGCGGCAAACTTACACCAGTGTGACAAATATTGATTGCCACCTTAATAATATATAGAGTTTGAAATTAACTTTTTGATCACAGCTATCCGCAAAAAAGTGAGTTAGAGCGCAATTATCGGCTAAAAAACGTACCGAACGACGCTCCCTATAACGGCATATAATTTGCATGGATGTTTTTTGGATGGTTTATGGAGGCGAAGTATGGCAGCCGCTGAGCAACTTGATACCAGTGTAGAATATGAGATTCGATATTTTGAACAGGGGAAAATGCACTGCATGAGAGTCATTGCTGAAAGCAAAAAAGTGGCTTATCAGTACTATTTGGAGTGTGGTAAGCACAACAGTGACTTGTACTCTATTCGCCCAGACAAGTAAAAAAACCGCCTAACAGGCGGTTTTTTTATTCGTCAGAATCAATATAACTGGTTGATTTTATTTATTATTACAGATTCAAATCCAACAATGTTATTTGATGTCGCCAAAGCGCTCAAGATAAAGGACGGTTGCTGCAGTACGAGAAGGAACTTGTAGCTTTTTAAGTAAACTCTTCATATGTACTTTAACCGTAGACTCAGAGATAAAAAGACGATCGGCAATTTGCTTGTTGCGGAAACCTCTTGCCACCTCTCTTAAGATCTGCGATTCACGATCGGTCAGTGTATCAAACACGTCCTCTTGCTCTGAACGTTCACTCAAATACTTAGAAACTTCTTGGCTGTATGCCTTGTCCCCTTGGTGCGCTTGTTTTAGCAACTCAACCAACTCATCGGGCTCAGTGTCTTTCAATAAATAGCCATCGGCACCACTTCGAACTATTGCTTCTATATCTGCTGGGCTATCCGAAACGGTTAGAATGACAATTCTGGCTTCACAGCCATCTGCACGCAGTGCTTGCAAAGTATCAAGGCCAGACATGCCTTTCATATTAAGATCAAGAAGTACAAGATCCAGTTCCAGCTCATGCGCTTTCGCTACTGCATCCGCGCCATTACTTGCTTCTGCAATAACCTCAAACTCAGGCTCAAAGCTTAAAAGCTGGTGGATACCTCTTCGCATGAGTGGATGATCATCCACCAGCATTACTTTACACACTGTCACTGTTTACTTCCTTACTATGTTGGAATTCTAATTTTACGGTACAACCTTTGTTTATCGATGCTTCGATGTGAAGATCGGCATGCAGTCTAGCGGCCCGCTCTTGCATGATACTCATACCGTAATGATTTAATTTTTCGTCTTGATGTTCAAAGCCTATTCCATCGTCGCTAACGGTTACTGTGACTTTTCCATCATTATCGAGACATTGAATGTGAATATTATCTGCTTGCGCATGTTTGATAGCATTAATTGCCGCTTCTCTTATCAACTGTAGTAAATGAACCTGCTGATGTGCATCCAGTTCAGTTGATGAAAGTCTATTTTTTAGCGTAATGTCCGCAGCAGTTTGTTCACTGAGCGTTTCAACCATGTCTTGCAATGCTTGGCCAAAACTGCCCTCTTTAATCGTAAGACGAAACGTCGTCAGTAACTCGCGTAACTGCGTATAAGCGGCAGATAAGCCCGTATCTAGCTCGGCAATAACTTGATTAGCCTGCGCGATCGCCTTTTCGTCAGGCAAGTTCTTTACGCTTCTCTTCAACAAAGCGACCTGAATTTTTAAGTAAGAGAGTGCTTGAGCCAATGAATCATGCAACTCCCGAGCAATAGTGGCTCGCTCTTCCATCAGCAGAATTTGTTCTGCTTGGCGCTGCGCCCGATTGTAATACACGGCGCGTGATAAAATCTGCACGAAGTTGTCAATAAGAGCCTCGTTCGGACAAGGTAACCCTGCTTTCCAATATAAATAGCCCAAGTGCTCACCATCTAGCATCAGGGCTTTACCGTGGCAATCTTCATCACAATCTTGGCAGCATTCTTCTCCTTCCATCAATATCCAGCTCGGTTCTCCCAGCTGCTCGATTTCAAGTTTGACCGCTTTAATGCCCTCAAGACTGACGATATGCTGCAAAATCGCCTGGAAATTGTCTTGATTAATACGCGACGCCGTGAGTTCTTTTGACGAGTCATACAGCACCTCTAAAGACTGGTTGGCATGCTGCAATTTACGTGTTTTCTCATCAACCGCTTGTTCTAATCCTCGGTACAACTTACCAAGGTCTGTCGCCATCCGATTAAAGGTTCGAGTCAGTATTCCCATTTCATTATCGCTGGATACATTGAGCGATATATTAAATGAGCGATTTTTAATTTGCTCGCTAGCAAAAACTAAAGCACGCAGAGGCCGAACAACTTCGAGGCGCACAAAATGAACGACAAACATACTGACACAAAGAATGCCACCCAACCCTAACCCGCCGATCCAGGCTAAGTTAATCAGTTTTTGCTCCGAAAAGCTTTGCAGCTTAAATACAAACTCATCGATTTGTTCAACAAAACCTGCCACTAGGAGTTGATATTCTGCCGGGTTGTCTCCTCTAAGCACCGCCTTGAGTTCATGCCATCTGATAATAAGACGGTAGTAATCGTGAGTGATGTCTTCTGGCACAGACCAATGCTGAAGCGCTTTCATTGAAGGTGAATATATCGAATGTTCAAATGCGTCAATATGTGAAGAATAGTCAACAGATTTAACCTGAATATCATTCGCCAGACGGTAGCTTTGCATTCGCATCGAGCCAGCAACATTGACGGCTTCAGCATCGTTCAAACTGGACGCTAACGTAAAAATTGCAAAACCAGTCGTAGCGACTGAGAGCAGCAAAATAAGAAGCATCGCGGACGCAATCGTGCGCGTCACCGACTTTTTCACATTTTTAAACAATCTGAGTTCCTCGCCCATTAACAATCCTATTTTTACGTGCAATGAACCCATTACCTTTCAACTTTATCAATATGTGATCACCTGCGACGGAATTTATTGATCCAAAACAATATTGCATACCATTTACCCCCTAAGAGGTATTTATACAAATATGTCAAAAACTACAATTTCGTTAGTTTAAATGACAGTTTATTAATGAAAATTGTGGACTATGCTTAGTTTGGGTTCCAAGTTTCGAGGTGACTAAGTGGTAGACCTTTCCAGAAGAAGACTCTTTGCAAGAAAAGCGCACCCCGACAACGCCGTACGTTTGCCTTGGTTAACTAAACCGCAACAGTTTACGGACGATTGCACTCGCTGCGGTAAATGCATTGAGGCCTGTGAAACAAAGATTATAACCAAAAGTGATGGCGGATTCCCCTCGGTCGATTTTTCCATCGATGAATGCACATTTTGCTATCAATGTGCAAACGCCTGTCCTGAGCCCCTTTTCTTGCCAGAAACAGAACAACCTTGGCAAGCAAAAGCAAGTATCAACGATAACTGCTTAGCAAAACAAAATGTCGAATGCCGAAGCTGTGGGGATATGTGCGACCCGATGGCAATTCAGTTCAAATTAGAACTGGGGAAAGTAGCACAACCCAATTTAGACCTTGATGAGTGTAACGGCTGCGGCGCCTGTGTTTCAGTGTGCCCGACTTCATCCATCAATGTGAGCAATATAACAGCCTAAGCCGAATGTCGTCGGCCAAAGGCAATAAAAATAAATGAGAGAGCTATATGTCACTAAATGAAGTGCATATTTCAAGTTTGGTAGTACATGTGCTGCCGGAACATTTGGACGAAATCAAACAAAAGATAGAAGCACACGAAAATGCGGAAATCTATGGTGACAGTCCTGAAGGCAAGATTATCGTCGTACTTGAAACTGAGAACCAAGGTTTCATCACAGACACTATCGATGCCATTAATAATTTACCGAACGTCTTAAGCACGGTATTGGTTTATCACCAAATCGAAACTGGGCTTGAAGAAACGGATGAAGAAGACACTGGAACACAACATTCCCAAATCGAGGGTGAAGTATGAAAATGACAAGACGTGCGTTTGTGAAAGCAAACGCGGCTGCATCAGCTGCTGCTGTCGCAGGTGTGACACTACCAGCATCTGCAGCCAACCTGATTGCAAGCTCTGATCAAACCAAAATCACATGGGACAAAGCACCTTGTCGTTTCTGTGGTACAGGCTGTTCTGTTCTTGTTGGCACTCAAAACGGCAAAGTGGTAGCAACACAGGGTGACCCAGAAGCACCAGTAAACAAAGGTCTGAACTGCATCAAAGGTTACTTCCTTTCTAAGATCATGTACGGTCAAGACCGTCTAACTCAACCGATGCTACGAATGAAAGATGGCAAATTCCACAAAGATGGTGAATTTACACCTATCTCTTGGGATGACGCTTTCGACATCATGGCTGAGAAATGGAAAGCTTCCCTCGAGAAAAAAGGCCCAACAAGCGTAGGTATGTTTGGCTCAGGCCAATGGACAGTAATGGAAGGCTACGCTGCGTCAAAGTTAATGAAAGCAGGCTTCCGATCAAACAACATTGATCCAAACGCTCGTCACTGTATGGCTTCTGCCGTTGTAGGTTTCATGCGCGCATTCGGTATCGATGAGCCAATGGGTTGTTACGATGACTTCGAGAACGCAGACGCTTTCGTTCTTTGGGGCTCAAACATGGCAGAAATGCACCCGGTTCTATGGACTCGCATTACTGACCGCCGCCTAAGCCACCCTCACGTTAAAGTGAACGTGCTTTCTACTTACTACCATCGTTCATTTGAGTTGGCAGACCACGGCTACATTTTCAATCCTCAGTCTGACCTTGCAATTGCTAACTTCATCGCAAACTACATCATCGAAAACGATGCAGTAAACTGGGACTTCGTGAACAAACACACGAACTTCACTCAAGCAGACACTGACATCGGCTACGGTCTACGTGACGATGATCCGCTACAAAAAGCAGCGAAGAACCCGAACTCTGGCAAACTCACTTCTATCTCATTCGAAGAGTACAAGAAATCAGTAGCGCCATACACAGTAGAGAAAGCATCTGAAATCTCTGGTGTTGAGAAAGAGAAGCTTATCGAGCTTGCGAAGCAATACGCGGATCCAAATACGAAAGTGATGTCTCTATGGACGATGGGTATGAACCAGCATACTCGTGGTGTATGGATGAATAACTTGGTTTACAACATCCACCTACTAACCGGTAAGATCTCGACTCCGGGGAACAGCCCATTCTCACTAACGGGCCAACCATCAGCATGTGGTACCGCTCGTGAGGTTGGTACGTTTGCTCACCGCCTACCAGCGGACATGGTGGTTGCTAACCCTAAACACCGTAAGATTGCAGAAGACATCTGGAAACTGCCAGAAGGTACGATTCCACCAAAACCTGGCTTCCACGCCGTATTGCAAGACCGTATGCTGAATGACGGCGTTCTGAACTGTTACTGGGTTCAATGTAACAACAACATGCAAGCCGGTCCAAACATCAACACAGAGCGTCTTCCAGGTTACCGCAATCCAGAAAACTTCATCGTTGTGTCTGACCCATACCCGACAGCAACAGCACAAGCAGCAGACCTTATTCTTCCTACCGCAATGTGGATTGAAAAAGAAGGTGCTTACGGTAACGCAGAGCGTCGTACCCAAGCTTGGTACCAACAAGTGGGCACAGTCGGTCAAGCAAAATCCGACCTGTGGCAGCTAATGGAGTTCTCGAAACGCTTCAAAATGGAAGAAGTGTGGCCTGAAGAGCTTCTAGCGAAAGCGCCTCAATACCGTGGTAAAACAATGTACGACGTACTTTACCGCAATGGTAACGTCGACAAATTCCCTATCGAAGAAGCTCGTGAAATGAATGACGATGCTCACCACTTCGGTTTCTATGTTCAAAAAGGTCTGTTTGAGGAATACGCAACATTTGGCCGTGGTCACGGTCATGATTTGGCTCCATACGACCGCTACCACCAAGTACGTGGTCTACGTTGGCCTGTTGTTGATGGTAAGGAAACACAGTGGCGCTTTAAAGAAGGTTCAGACCCATACGCGAAAGAAGGTTCTGGTTGGGATTTCTACGGCAATGCTGATGGCAAAGCGAAGATCATTTCCGCGCCATACGAAGCGCCACCAGAAGTACCGAACGATGAATTTGATATGTGGTTATGTACTGGTCGTGTTCTTGAGCATTGGCACACAGGCACCATGACTCGTCGTGTACCTGAATTATACAAAGCAGTACCAGACGCAGTGTGTTACATGCACCCAGAAGACGCAAAAGCACGCAATGTTCGTCGTGGTGAAGAAGTACTCATGGCAAACAAACGCGGTGAAGTACGCGTTCGTGTTGAAACTCGCGGTCGTAACCGTCCGCCAAAAGGTTTGGTATTCGTACCGTTCTTTGATGCACGTATTTTGATTAACAAGCTTATCCTAGATGCGACTGATCCACTGTCTAAACAGACAGACTTTAAGAAGTGCCCAGTCAAAATCACTAAGATTGCTTAACCTTCAGATACTGAATGCTACGGCCGTCATTATGGCGGCCTAATAAAGAATTTAAGCCATAAAGGCGGAGATGAAATGATGAAAAAATTACTTGTCGCAGTTTTATCTGTAGGTGCGTTAGTGACAGGCATTGCGCAAGCTGAGTTGGATAATCCAGGTGGTATTGGAGGTCTAGAATCTTTACGTGGAATGTCTCAATTGGAAGATACGCGTCCAGCAGACGAGTTCAAAGACTTCCCTAAAGATCAAATTGTTGAAGACAGCTATGTTTATCAACCACCGTTGATCCCACACAGCATTCGTCACTACGAAATTTCGTTAAATGCTAACAAGTGTCTTGCATGCCATAGCTGGAAAAATGCAAAAGAGTCAGGTGCGACTAAAATTAGCGTAACGCACTATGTAAACAGAGAAGATGCGGTACTGGCAGATATGTCTCCTCGTCGTTACTTCTGTTTGCAATGTCACGTTCCACAAACGGATGCAAAACCACTAGTGGAAAACGAGTTTAAGGCAGTCGATTCGCTTCAGTAATTGAAACGCGAGTACTAAGAGGTTACTTATGAAAATACTTAAAGCGTTTTGGAAGAGACTGTCGAGCCCGAGTAAAGCTGCCGCTGGTGTGGTTTTATTTCTAGGCTTCGCTGGTGGCCTTCTATTTTGGGGCGCATTCAACACAGGTATGGAAGCAACCAACACAGAAGAATTCTGTTCTGGCTGTCACGCGCCGATCGTTGCTGAAATTCAAGAAACAATTCACTACTCCAACCGTTCTGGTGTTCGTGCGATTTGTTCAGACTGTCACGTTCCTCATGAATGGACGGATAAGATCGTTCGTAAAGTACAGGCATCTAAAGAGCTATTTGCACACTTCGTAACGAAGACGATCGATACGCCAGAGAAGTTCCAAGAGCGTCGTGGACACCTCGCAGAACGAGAGTGGGCACGTATGAAAAAGAATGACTCTCTTGAATGTCGTAACTGTCATGAGTTTGATTTCATGGATTACTCTCAGCAAGGATCACGTGCGGCAGAACAACACTCCACCGCTCTAGCTTCAGGCGAGAAAACATGTGTAGACTGTCACAAAGGTATTGCGCACAAACTACCAGACATGAGCGGCGTTGAAGGCTGGCACTAAGGAGACTTACCATGAGTACATTAGAATCTGTAATTTGGCATATCCTTGGCTACAGTGCTATGCCAGTGATTATTCTTTCCGGCTTTGTGGCGGTAGCAGCAATCTCTCTCTGGCTGCTGTCATTTGGTAAGGATAAAGAGGTGTAACGTAACGCATCTCTACTCGTCAACTAGCCTATTTGTTGACACTGAGCGCCGAGCAAATGCTCGGCGCTTTTTATTTATTAATCAATGGTACTTGCCAACAATAAACAAGCAATCATACATAAAAAAAGCGACCATAAAGGCCGCTAAGATTTACTGCTATAGGGAGTCGTTTAAGATTCTTTTACTGGCAGAACCTGTTTGACGTATTGTCCTGGCGCCTCATCAATAACCGGATGGTTTTCTGAGCCAATAGGGAAAGGCTCAACTTGCTCTTTAGGGTTGAATTGGAGTAACCACTCGTTCCAGTGTGTCCACCACGATCCCTCTTTGTGTTCCGCGTTATTCAACCACTCATCAGCAGAGTCATCCAAATTATCGTTCAACCAATAACCATACTTATTTTTAGCTGGAGGGTTCACGATGCCCGCAATATGACCAGATTCACCGAGGACAAACGTTTTGTTACCACCCGTGTTCAGCGCACCACGGTAAGTTCCCTGCCATAACGCAATGTGGTCTTCTTTCGTTGACACAAAATAGCTAGGAATTTTGATCTTATTTAGATCAATCCATACTCCACCAATTTTGACGCCTTTATCTTGCACCAGCTTGTTCTCTAAATAGAGCTCGCGAAGCAAGAAATTGTGAGATGCAGCGCTGACGTTGGTGCTATCGCTATTCCAGTACAACAAGTCGAAATCAACCGGACTGTTACCCTTCAAGTAATTGTCGACGTAGTAGTTCCAGTACAAGCTGTTTTCACGCAGTAAACTAAACGTCACGCTTAAGGAACGGCCGTCCATATACCCTTTTGCGTTATTTTGCGCTTCAATTGCACTAACAATGGTGTCATTGATATACGCGCCGACTTCACCTGGTTGAGAGAAGTCGAGCAACGTGGTGAAGAAAGTGGCAGACTTAATGCGCTTCTTCATACGTTTTGCAGCGTAGTAGGCAACCGTGCTTGCTAAAACAGTACCACCGATACAATAACCAGCAGCATTGATTTGCTCTTGTCCTGTTATATCTTCAATTGCAGCGACGGCTTTCACTACGCCTTCTGTCACGTAGTCACCAAACTCTATGTGCGCTTGTGCCTTGCCTGGATTGCGCCAAGACATCATAAATACACTATGCCCCTGCTCTAACAACCATCGAACCATTGAGTTCTTTGCTGTTAAATCAAGGATGTAGTATTTATTGATGAAAGGTGGGACGATGAGCAGCGGCGTCGCATTCACTTTCTCTGTTAGAGGTCGATATTGAATCAACTCAAACAATTCGTTTTGAAAAACCACATTGCCCTGTGTCGTCGCAACGTCATCGCCCACGCGGAATGCATTGTTATTCGTCATACGAATTTTTAAAATGTCTGCGCTCGACTCAACGTCTTCTTTCAACTGCTCTAAGCCTGCCAGTAAGTTTTGACCGTTTTGCTCAAGTGTCAGCTTCAAAAGCTCTGGGTTAGTGGCGATGAAGTTGGAAGGAGAAAGGGCGTTAATGGCTTGGCGAGAGAAAAAAATAATACGTTCTTTCGTCTTTTCATCTAAGCCTTCCAAAGACTCGATGGTGTCCAGATAGGTCTTACTAAATAAAAGGTAGGATTGTTTGATGAAGCTATACATGGCTTCATTTTGCCACGCTTCGTTTGAGAAACGCTTATCCCCTTTTTCAGCTTCGACGATTTGTGCTTGGTTCCCTGCCAATGCAACATTCTGCCAAATTTGCAGCTGCTGTTCCCACCACTGTGCTTGCAGCTTTAAAATCGCAGCAGGCTGATTCGCAGCTTGTTCGAACAGTTTGGCAGTATCCTCAAAGTTCACTTCTTGCATGGCCTTGTTTAAAGGAGAGTTCACGACTGCCTTGTTCACTTCGAAATCATGCCACCACTGATGATTGGTTTCCTGAAGCTTCACAAGATAGTCCGAAAAGAAGTGTTGAAACATAGTCTTACTCCTATATTCGGAAAAAACAACGCCGCCCAAATCTAGGGGCGGCGAGAATCGGACAAATTACGCTGGAGTAACAGTCTTTAGATTTTCCGAAGTCATTTTCTCAACGTCTTCTTTGAACTCTTTTGCAATCGCTTGAAGCTTGTTGCTGTCATCCATCATTTGTTGAGAAAGTTTAGTAAGTACGCTTAGTTGCTGACTGTTGAAAGCAGTCAATGACGTTACGTCTTTGATTTCTGTCGCTGCTTTCATCTGGTTTAGACCCACTTCACTGTATGTGCGAATGGCGTTCAATTGAAGCTCGGTCAACACTTCTACGTTTTTTGTCACTAGCTTGTTGAACTTCAAGTAAGGTTCTAGATTTTTTTCAGTTTGATCGCTAAATGTTTTGAAGAAATCTGTGTACATGGTTTGTCTCCTAGAGAAAGAATTAAAAATGTCCGTTTAAATAATTACTTAACTGTCTTTACAACCACAGCCGTGCCCATGCCGCCGCCCACACAAAGTGAAGCAACGCCATATTGACCATTTTGCTTATGAAGCTCGTGAACCAGCGTGACTAAGATTCGGTTGCCAGAAGCACCAAGCGGGTGTCCTAGCGCGATAGCACCACCGTTAAAGTTCGCTTTATCTTGAATCGCGTTAACTGGAACTTGGTTTGTTTCCGCCAACTGATGAATCACGCCAAGTGCTTGCGCTGCAAATGCTTCGTTTAACTCGTAAACGTCGATGTCGTGTACACTGAGTTCTGCTTTTTCGAGTGCTTTATTGACCGACTCAACAGGACCTAGGCCCATGATCTTCGGATCAAGACCCGATTGCGCATAGCTTACGATCTCAGCAAGCGGCGTTAATCCATGCGCTTTAACTGCGCTTTCAGATGCAACGATAATCGCACTCGCGCCATCGTTAATACCTGATGCATTACCCGCAGTCACAGTGCCTTCGCGGTCAAAAGCAGGACGTAGCTTGCTTAAGGCTTCCATTGTCGCGTTCGCTTTTGGGTATTCATCCGTATCAAACATCACGGTTTCACGGCGTTGCTTTACTTCCACTGGCACAATTTCGTCTTGAAATTTGCCAGCTTCGATAGCGGCTACCGCTTTCTGTTGGCTAGACAGCGCGTATTCGTCTTGCTGCTGGCGAGTTAAGCCGATTTGTTTTGCTACGTTTTCTGCCGTCACACCCATGTGATATTGGTTGTAAACATCGGTTAAACCGTCCGCTACGAGCAGATCTTTTAGCTCCAGATTGCCCATTTTGTTGCCATCACGAATGCTGCTTGGTGCAGCAAACGGAATCTGCGACATGACTTCAACACCCGCTGCAACAACGATCTCAGCATCGCCACTACGGATATGGGACACGGCATCCATGACCGTTTTCATGCCACTACCGCAAACCATGTTTACGCCATATGCAGGAACAGATTCAGGAACCCCCGCAAACAGTGCCGCTTGGCGGCCAACACCCATTCCTTGACCTGCACCAACAACGTTGCCAACAATCACTTCGTCAACCTTGTCGCCAGGCAACTTTGCCGCTTCCAACGCGCCTTTAATCGCTACTGCTGCCAGATCGCCAGCAGAAGTATTTTTCAGGCTGCCACCAAAAGCACCAATTGGAGTACGCTTCGCCGCTACGATAAATACTTTTTCCATCATCTTCTCTCCTTAGTGCATGTATAGGCCGCCGTTCACCGACAAAGTCTCTCCGGTGATGTAGGCGCCCGCATCGCTGACCAAGAAGCTCACTGATGCTGCAATTTCTTCTGGTGTCGCAAGACGTTTCATTGGAATTTGGTTCGTGATGGATTCCAGCACTTCTGGCTTCATTTGCTCAACCATTGGCGTACCCGTGTAACCCGGAGCGATAACATTAACTGTCACACCCGAGCGAGCACCTTCGTATGCTAAGGCTTTAGAGAAACCGATCATCCCAGCTTTCGCCGCCGAGTAGTTTGCTTGACCAAACTGCCCTTTAAGACCATTGACTGAAGAGATATTGATGACACGACCACCGCCTTTTTCGCACATTGCAGCAAAGAGGGGTTGCGTAACGTTGAATAAACTATTGAGGTTAGTATTGATGACATCATTCCAAGCTTGCGCAGTCATCTTTTTAAACACGCCATCACGTGTGATTCCTGCGTTGTTGACAACAACATCAATGGTTCCTTCCTCCCCAAGCAATTGCGCCAATTTCTCTGCACACTCTGTCGTGTTTGTTACATCCAACTCAAAAAGGCGAACCTGATCTTTCGTAAACCCTTTGCTGTTGAACCACTCCAGCGCACATTCGTAGTTACCTGTGAAATAAGTAGCGATTACACGGTAACCGTCATTGACTAATTGAGAGGAAATAGCAGAACCAATTCCGCCTTTTGATCCAGTGATCAAAGCGACTTTCTTCATTGAAGACTCCATTCTTAACGGCATTTAAAAAGCAAACTTAATACACTGATGAAATAGTTCACCAACTGACGTGTTTATTTATTCTTTTGACAACCAATCCCGTGCTGCCTTTATTTTAAGTTAACCTAGAAATATTACATTTCAAATAAAAAACTCACCCAATTGCATAAGATTGATTTAGATCTCATTACCCGTGAAATGTTATAAAATGGTTAATTTTACATAAGTCATTGTTTTAAATCACACTTCCACAAAAGCCACACCAACAGAAATAGAAACATAATTATTAAATATCATGCACTTACATACAGAATGGTAGACGTTACATTATGTCATGATTTAAGATCTGAATTTTAAGCCTATATGATTACAACAAACTTGAGATTAGAATAATAATTCAATTATCAGTAAAAATAATTATCAAACATATCATTTAATTACTGCATTTAATGATAATTTAGTTATCAATTCGATTATTTTAATACAGTGATGATTAATACCGATAAAATATAATAAATTAAATATATTTAATCTAAAAATGATATAAGAGCTTGTCTCATACTGGTGCAATACGCACTATTATGACGCATAGATTAAAATATAATTTCATTTTAAATTTATATATTCGAAGAACATCAACTAGCTACTAGTGAAAGTAATCGTTCGCTTTGTAGTAGCATCCTTTTCCACTTTGCACTATCTTTGTGGCTTCTCTTTAATCACTAAATGGCTTTGTTGCGTAATTCAGACGAGAAACCAAACCTCCTAAAGTTGACCGACTTTTATACAATATACTGAGTTTCA
>NZ_JAWOVM010000033.1:0-44109 GCF_033339895.1 Vibrio sp. 1751 | reverse complement strand
GCATCAATATTAATAAAACGTTGCTTCATAAACATTCATTCACATTAGATTAATTTTCCATTTTCACCGCAAACGCTTGCGGTGAAATAAATTTATACAAACAGCCCTATTGATAAGTTTTTCTAATTTTACTCATTAGCAGAAATCACGAGTAGCACATCATTTTCGTGATAAAAAGCAGGTTTTTGACATATCATTCAATAAGCGTAAGCAATAAATGATTTAGATCTAATTTTCCTAGTGTAAAATCTTGCAAAATTACTCCCGACTTATTTCCTGTTCCCAAAATGAGTAACTAAAAAATGAATACAACTACTTCTGCGGTTTCTACCGCACAATCGTCTAGTAAGTTTTCTTACAAAGACTTTACCTGGTGTCTGTCCCTTTTTGGTACGGCAGTAGGTGCAGGTGTACTGTTCCTTCCTATTAAAGCAGGTGCAGGTGGCTTCTGGCCATTAGTAATCCTAGCCCTAATTGCAGCACCAATGACTTGGTTCGCACACAAATCTTTAGCTCGTTTCGTTCTTTCTGCGAAAAACCCTGAAGCGGACATCACCGACACAGTAGAAGAGCACTTTGGTAAGACTGGCGCAAACCTTATTACGTTCGCTTACTTCTTCGCTATCTACCCAATCGTACTTATCTACGGTGTTGGTATCACAAACACAGTTGACTCTTTCCTAGTTAACCAAATGGGCATGGAATCTATTCCTCGCTGGCTACTTTCTGGTACGCTTATTGCTGCAATGACAGCAGGTGTAGTATTCGGTAAAGAGCTTATGCTGAAAGCAACTTCAGCAATGGTTTACCCTCTCGTGTTCATCCTACTAGCATTGTCTGTATACCTAATTCCTGGTTGGAACACTTCAATGATGGAAGTGTCGCCTGACTGGGGTGCAATGCCAGCTATCGTATGGCTAGCAATCCCTGTTATTGTGTTCTCTTTCAACCACAGCCCAATCATTTCTCAGTTCTCTAAAGAGCAACGTCGTGTATACGGTGATGACGCAGTTAAGAAAACTGACGCTATCACTGGTGGCGCAGCAATGATGCTGATGGGCTTTGTTATGTTCTTCGTTTTCTCTGTTGTACTTTCTCTGTCTCCAGAGCAACTAGCAACAGCGCAAGAGCAAAACATCTCTGTTCTTTCTTACCTAGCAAACGTGCATGAATCTCCACTGATCTCTTACATGGGTCCATTGGTTGCTTTCGCAGCGATCACCTCTAGCTACTTTGGCCACTTCTTAGGTGCGCACGAAGGTCTAGTTGGTCTAGTGAAATCTCGTTCAAAATCACCAGTAAGCAAGATCGAGAAGATGTCTCTAATCTTCATTGTAATCACAACTTGGATCGTTGCTATCGTTAACCCAAGCATCCTAGGTATGATTGAAACAATGGGTGCACCGATGATTGCGGCAATCCTATTCTTGATGCCAATCTTCGCAATGCAAAAAGTTCCTGCGATGGCTAAGTACAAAACTTCAGCACCTGTGCAAATTTTCACAGCAATCTGTGGTCTTGCTGCAATTAGTTCTGTAATCTACGGCGCTCTTTAATCATCTCTGCCCGTTGCAGTATGATTAATCCAAAAATATAACGATAAAATTAAGCCTCCCAACTCCCCTTGGGAGGCTTTCTTCTGAGGTAATCGATATGATTAGTGTTTTTGATATCTATAAAATCGGTGTTGGACCTTCAAGCTCACACACTGTAGGCCCAATGAAAGCGGGTAAAGAGTTTATTGATGATCTTCGTGCAATGGGAAAACTGCGCGACATCACTAAAATCACCGTTGACGTTTATGGATCACTATCACTGACAGGGAAAGGTCACCACACAGATATTGCTATCATCATGGGTCTTGCAGGCAACACTCCTGAGAAAGTTGATATCGATTCTATCCCGGGCTTTATCGCTCGTGTAGAAGAAACTGAACGCCTTCCTGTTGGCATGCACTGTCACACAGTATCGTTCCCACGTGAAGGTGGAATGAACTTCCACAAAACAAACCTAGAGCTACACGAAAACGGCATGCAGATCCACGCGTGGATCGAAGACGAAAAAGTGTACTCAAAGACTTACTACTCTATCGGCGGTGGTTTCATCGTTGATGAAGAAAATTTCGGTAAAGAAGCTGAGAACCCAGTAAAAGTACCTTACCCGTTTACAACGGCAGAGGAACTGGTTAACCAATGCCACGAAAGTGGATTGTCCATCAGCGCACTAACCATGAAGAATGAGCATGCGCTTCATTCAGATGAAGAAACTCGTACTTATTTCGCGAACATCTGGCGCACAATGCGCGAGTGTATGGATCGCGGTATGAATGAAGAAGGTATTTTGCCTGGTCCACTACGCGTGCCTCGTCGTGCAGCAGCACTTCGCCAGCAGCTACTTACTTCAGAAAAGACGACAAACGACCCAATGTCTGTTGTTGATTGGGTAAACATGTTTGCTTTCGCAGTAAACGAAGAGAACGCAGCAGGTGGCCGCGTTGTTACAGCACCAACTAACGGTGCGTGTGGCATCATCCCTGCGGTACTGGCTTACTACGATAAGTTCATCCAAACTGTGACTGAAAAAGATTACATCCGTTACTTTGCGGCTTCTGGCGCAATCGGTGGTCTTTACAAGCGCAACGCGTCTATCTCTGGTGCAGAGGTTGGCTGTCAGGGTGAAGTTGGCGTGGCATGTTCTATGGCAGCAGCAGGCCTTGCTGAGCTTATGGGTGGTAGCCCAGAGCAAGTGTGTATGGCAGCAGAAATCGCGATGGAGCACAACTTAGGTCTAACGTGTGACCCAGTTGCAGGTCAGGTTCAGGTTCCATGTATTGAGCGTAACGGTATTGCGGCAGTAAAAGCAATCAACTCTACTCGCATGGCACTACGTCGCTCTTCAGCTCCAACTGTTTCTCTAGATAAGGTTATCGAAACCATGCTAGAAACAGGTAAAGACATGAACGCGAAATACCGCGAAACATCTCAAGGTGGTCTAGCAATCAAAGTGATTTGCTAACACGCCTTTCTGAATACCAATCAAAACCCGAGTCTGTGCTCGGGTTTTTTTATACCTAAAAAACCCAGGAAAATGCGTTATCAGGACAAGTAAAAAAAACCTAAAACGTTGAATATATCCAAATATTATGGATATCTCAGTAAAAAATCACATCTCTTCCCTAGCTTTATTGATAACGTAGCCAAAAATTAAACTTGGAGCACATCAACACATGATTAGGTTTGAAATTGGAAACCAAATCTGCGTTTGCTTGTCCGAAAACGAAATATCTCTAGAGCTCAATCAGTCACTCCACCACTCCATTCCTGTCAACCCAAATGAGTACGCCATTCTGTCAACTATCGCCACATACGGCAGTTTAAATACGCCGATTAGTCAGCGGTTAATAGAAAGCAAAATCACTCAACAATACAAAATGACACTGCCTGAAAATGGCTTTAAAAACGCGGTGGCCGCTCTAAGAAAGAAATTTCGCAAGCTCACGGAAGAACACTTAACCACTAACAAAAACATTATCGAAAACATTCACCGGACCGGATACTTCATCCCTTTTACTATGCAAAACAACCATCAGAATGGCATCGAACATCAACAGAAGATCAATCAATACACAACCAATAGTCTTCGAAAAGCACTTCGTATTTGCCTGCGTAATAAAAAGATCTATTCAGAAGCGATGTGGGTTGTGTTGATCACTGCGATCATTTTCTTTGCTATCTGTTACTACACGATAAACAGCATCGTTAAACATAATTATCTGGATAACGCCTTCGAAATTGCAGAGAGCCTTTCCCGCAGGAGTTGCTTTGCTAATGAAAGCGAACTGAAGTCGCTATTTGATAATGTGAAGTTGGTGGAATCGAGCATGATGCTAGATCGTTTCAATATTCGATGCTTAGTCACTCCAGAAACCGTTGTCCCTGTCAGCAAAAAAGCCTTTGAAGAGTGGAGTAACAATAACAATTACACGACCCAATCATTTGACTTAAATAACGCAACTGTTTTGGTTCGTGTTAAAAACATTAACTTATCCGACAATGTTGAAAATCATATTTCACGTTTTTTTCTTTCCGGTATGAAGCTATCAACGAATACCGGAACGTCGTTAGAGATTGGTAACACCAATGAACGCTTTTTCAATTATCACGTAAAGAATAGTGGCTATAAAGAGGTGTATTACATCTCTGGACCGTTTCAAAGTATCATTCTACTGAGCTTACTTTTTCTCATTATACTGCGTCACCGCTCCCTACAAGCCTTTATGGCTTACTTGTGCGCAATTCGACAATTCAAAATAAAACTGGAGCCGATTTATAACACTTCGGCACAAAAGATTGTGCACTACGAAGCCCTCTCCCGGTTTAAGGTAAAAAATACGCAACGGTTTATTGAAACACTGATCCGCAATGGATTGCTGCTAACTCATACCTTACTGGTGATTGATTCCATCTACACCAAGCAAAAAGCGTTGCCCATCCCTATCAGCATTAACGTTTGTCCTTCTTTGCTGCGAGGGCGTAACTTTTCAATCCTATATAGAGAGCTATCTAATCGGGATTGCCGTTTGCTGACAATCGAAATCACAGAAAATGCATCGATGTACTATACCTCTGAGATTTATGGCAATGTCGCGAAACTAAAAGCTCTGGATTGTAAAATCAGTATTGATGACTTTGGCACCGGCAATAATAATGTGGCGCTTATCAGCAAGCTGAATCCGGACTATCTCAAAATCGACCGAGAATTTGTTATTGGCCTAAAAACTGATGATAAAAAGATAGAAACCTTGCGTCAGTTAATTGCTATGGGTAATACGTATCGCTGCACGGTCATTGTTGAAGGCGTAGAAACCGCAGACAGTGCTCACTTACTCACAACATTGGGCGCATACATTCACCAAGGTTATTATTACCCTCTTCATTGCTAGCTTTTCTTCACTCGGTTAGTTACTTAAAATAGATCTAATACTCTATAAAAACTCGTGGTGGCATAAAGGTATGCCGCCAATTTGTGATTGAGCGATGATTGCGATTAAACCCACCAAACTGAAAGATTTTTCAAGTTTGATGCAATTGGATGTGCAAGAAGAGCAAAAAGGATTTTTTACACCGTTTGAAATGGCTTATCAAAAACGTAGTAAGTCAGAGGCGTTGTTTACGATTTATTCTGATGACCTATTAGTAGGCTATCTTGTTATCGATAAAGGTTTCTCCCAACATGCGCCGTTTGCTAAACGATACGAACTGGAGCTTAAGTACTTGATGATTGATCAACGTTTCCAACGTCAAGGGGTTGGGAGTGAGGCATTGCGTAAACTGTTCCTTTATGCGTATACCATTAACCCTAAAAGCACTTCTCTTTGCGCCACTGTCCCACAAAGTCAGCAATACGCTATCAGTTTTCTTGATGCGTGCGGATTCATTAATACAGAGGAAACAACATTGGGTGATAATGAAAAAGAATGGATTCTACGACACCCATTAAGCTAGCTGGTGAAGCATAATCAAAATTGGGCCATTCAGATACAACAAAGGCAAGCTTCTCGCTTGCCTTTGTTTAATGCTCAACAGAAAGTGACTTATTCGCCTTTGTAAATACAACCCGCTGTGCACGTTTCTTTGATTTCTACTTTACTTAGCAGTGGTAAGCTTGGCTTAAGCTGCTGCCAAATCCATTTTGCTAACACTTCGCTAGTCGGGTTCTCTAACCCTTCAATGTCGTTTAGGTAGTAATGGTCTAAGCGATTGTAAATTGGTTTAAATGCAGCTTTGATCTCTGCAAAATCCACTACCCAACCTGTATGTGGATCAACTTCACCTTCTACATAAAGACGAACAAGGAAAGAGTGTCCGTGCAAACGACCACACTTGTGACCTTCTGGTACGTGTGGCAAATGGTGTGCTGCTTCGAACATAAACTCTTTGTATAATTCTGTTTTCATCTTGATTCTCAGGCTTTAAAAAGACAGGCAATACTAAGGAATTCGCTGCCAAGAGACAAGCGTTACCCCATACAAGCGTAGCAAAAACTTCCGCTTGTTCCTGGCCTCTTTGCTATCACTCACACCAAAGCGCCGTATTTCTGTCACGCGCCAAACATTTGATTACACAGCACTCACATCACAATTACATATCCCCAACATGTGTGGGGTCACAATCATTCATTTCGTTGTTCGCAGTGCGCATTTGTGCACATTAATATTGTGCAGTTCGTTCCAATTACACTTATAAATTTATGCGCTCAACTATCACTTTTAAGCTCTTACTGGCGTTAATTGCTGTCTTCAGCTGCGTTCTAGCTGCCTCTACGGCTTACCAATACCATCAACAAAAAACCTTAATCAATGATGTTCTTAGTGAACAACTCCATGATAAGGCTAGTAATTATTTCGATAGCCTAAATATGATGATGCTTACGGGCACCATGTCGCAAAAAGAAACCTTACGTCAAAAGGCCCTGGCCCAAGAAGGCATTGAAGCAGTTCGCGTGTTGCGAGCTGATACTGTGACCAAACTTTACGGACCTGGGCAACAAAACCAGCAGCCTGTCGATGATATTGATCAACGAGCGTTGAATGGTGAACTGGTGATTGAACCAATCTCAGCCGATTGGGGCAAAGGGTTAGTAGTCGCGCTACCAATGAAATCGAGCGAAAATTACCGTGGCACCAACTGCGTTTCTTGCCACGTTGCACCAGCAGGAGAAGTGTTGGGCGCGATTCGCTTGGAATACAACATGAATCATGTCAATTCAATGATCAGTAAACAGGCAATGTTTGCGATGGGAATAATGGCCGTAATCGCATTTGTGGGCTTCATCATAACGATGAGTTTGATTCAAAAAATCATTGTACGACCAATTCAAAGAACGTCGAAATTCATGTCGAATGTGAGCCATAGCAAAGATCTATCTCAACGACTTATGCATCACCAACAGGATGAAGTGGGCCAACTTTCTACAGCCATCAATTCATTCATGGATACGGTCTCCGAAAGCTTAGAACGTGTGCAAGACACCTCTCACTCACTTGCCGACTCCGCGAGTAAACTAACTGCTGTCGCGCAGTCCACAGATAAAGCGGCCAATAACCAACAGCTAGAGACCAACGAAGTACAAAGTAATATCACCGATATGTTGCAGCAACAAACTGCGGTTGAGGACTCGACTAATAATGCTACTGTTTTGGTCAATCACACCGTTGATGTCGCCACTCATAGTGCAAGCCAAGCACACAACGTCAGTGAAGACATCAAACAACTAGTAAGTAACATTGATACCGTACGGGAAAAAATCAGCTCTCTAAACCAGAGAACCGAAGAAGTGTCGTCCATTCTTGTGGTTATTAAGGGTATTGCAGAACAAACCAATCTGCTCGCGTTGAATGCTGCTATTGAAGCCGCCCGTGCCGGAGAGCAAGGACGCGGTTTTGCGGTCGTCGCGGAAGAAGTGCGTAACCTGGCTTCTAGGACGGCTGAAGCCACTGGTAATATTGAACATATCATTTCTCAATTCCAGCAAGGAAGTGAAGAGTCATTAACTTCTGTTGATACCGTCTGCCAGTTTGCTCATCAACGCTCTGTCGATGTCGAGGCACTATCAGCCACAATGCATAACGTTGTTGACGAGATGCGCCAAGTGCTCAGACATGCAGAAGATATCCAAAACCAGACGCAAACCACATCTGATGTAAGTCAGCATATTCAATCTAAAATAGATGTGATCACACTGCATGCTAACGACACATCGCAATCAGCATCGCACACGCGTGATATTAGTGTTGATTTAGAGCATCTATCCGAACGTTTAGAGCAATTACTAAACCAATTCACACTTTCAGAGCACAAAAGAGTGAATAAATAGAGAGATTCTCCCCATCAAAACGAATATAAAGGTTGATGCGAGCGAATTGACAGGTAATATGTCTCGTTGAATCTGTAAAATGCTACCCAACTCAGCGCTTAGCTTGTTTTTTGAACAAAAATGTTATTAGACAAGTACTTTAAGTAAGCGTTGAGTTGAATTTTTACCTCAATGGAGAATATTGAAAACATGACTTACGCGCCTGTATCAGACGTATTGAAAGGTCAGCTAGCAGTAGACAGCGAAGTGACTGTTCGTGGCTGGATCCGTTCACGTCGTGATTCCAAAGCTGGAATCTCTTTCCTTGCCATATATGACGGCTCTTGTTTCGACCCGATTCAGGCCGTGGTCCCAAATAATCTTAATAATTACGAAGACGAAGTATTAAAGCTAACGACTGGCTGCTCTGTTGAAGTAACTGGTAAGATTGTTGAATCTCCTGCAAAGGGTCAAGACTTCGAACTTGCTGCCACTGACGTTAAAGTGGTTGGTTGGGTTGAAGATGCTGAAACTTACCCAATGGCAAAAACTCGTCACTCAATCGAGTACCTACGTGAAGTTGCGCACCTTCGTCCGCGCACAAACGTAATCGGTGCAGTAGCACGTGTACGTAACTGCCTATCACAAGCAATCCACCGCTTCTACCACGAGCAAGGTTACTTCTGGGTATCTGCGCCGTTGATCACGGCTTCAGATGCTGAAGGCGCTGGTGAAATGTTCCGCGTATCTACGCTAGACATGGAAAACCTTCCTCGCACTGACGCTGGTAAAGTGGACTACAACGAAGACTTCTTCGGTAAAGAGACGTTCCTAACCGTATCTGGTCAGCTAAACGCAGAAGCTTACGCTTGTGCGCTAAGCAAAGTTTACACTTTCGGCCCTACTTTCCGAGCTGAAAACTCAAACACAAGCCGCCACCTAGCAGAATTCTGGATGGTTGAGCCTGAAGTTGCGTTCGCAGAACTGGATGATGTAGCGAAACTGGCTGAAGACATGCTCAAGTACGTGTTTAAAGCGGTGCTTGCAGAGTGTCGCGATGACCTTGAGTTCTTCGCTCAACGCATCGACAAAGAAGCAATCACTCGTCTAGAGCAGTTCGTTTCTTCTGACTTCGCGCAGGTTGACTACACTGACGCAATCCAGATCCTTCTTGATTCAGGTCGTGAGTTCGAATTCCCAGTTGAATGGGGTATCGATATGTCTTCTGAGCACGAGCGTTTCCTTGCTGAAGAACACTTCAAAGCACCTGTAATCGTTAAGAACTACCCGAAAGACATCAAAGCATTCTACATGCGTGCTAACGATGACGGTAAAACAGTTGCAGCGATGGACGTTCTAGCACCGGGCATCGGCGAAATCATCGGTGGTTCTCAGCGTGAAGAGCGCCTAGACATTCTAGATGCACGTATGCGTGAAGTGGGTATCGATCCTGAACATATGAGCTGGTACCGCGACCTACGTAAATACGGTACAGTGCCACACGCAGGCTTCGGTCTAGGCTTCGAGCGCCTAGTATCTTACGTAACTGGTATGGGCAACGTTCGTGACGTGATCCCATTCCCACGTACTCCTCGCTCTGCGAACTTCTAATCACTTTTTAGTGATATCGAATTAAAAAGACCTCCCATGTGGAGGTCTTTTATTTTGTACGAATGATTTTCTAGCAACCGGTGTATGCACTCTAGTTGTTATTTTCGTCGTCATCCTCATCTGCTCGCGCTGCGTATTTTACTCCAACCACACACAAGCCAAACATCACAAATGGGATAACGGCAGCAGTGTATTCCGTCCAAACCATATGAGAAAAAGATTTCGCCAATATCAAGTGTGCAAACACCAACAAAAATGCGCTAAAAATAGCAACACCCATCAACCTAAGTTCATGCTTTACCAACTGCTTTTTCATTACGGCTCCTAACCTAAATGGTTGTCTGCCCATGATTGAAACACAGCTTCGGTATCGTCCACTGATACAGTTTGAGCAAAAAACAGGTAAACAGTTGGCTAATGAAGTAATTCTCCGACCGTCTTCACGGCTTGTTCTAATTCATCATTTACAGGTAACGATGTATTAAGCCTCAGGTAGTTCTCATAATTTGGAGTGACAGAAAACAACTGACCAAATGCTACAGTGATGTTCGCTTCCAATAACTTCTGATAAATCGCTTTTCCGCACTTTGTTTTCGGCAGTTCTATCCAAAGAAAATAGCCGCCTTCCGGTTGCGTGTAACGAATCGATTGGGGAAAGTACTTATCAACCAGTTCAATAAACGCCAATTGCCGCTGCTCAAGATTCTTTCGCAGTTTTCTAAGATGGCTATCATAACTATCGTTTTGCAAGTAATGCGCGATACCCTGCTGGATTGGCGCGCTGCCTGACAACGTCGAGATAAGTTGCAGCTTTTGAAGTTGCTCATTGAAGCGTTTGTTTACCACCCAACCCAGCCTATAGCCAGGGCAAAGGCTTTTTGAAAATGATCCACAATGCAACACGCGCTCTTGTGTATCAAAAGCTTTAAGTGAGCTTGGCTTTTTTTCAGAAAAATAAAGCTCTGAATACACATCATCTTCGATCAAGTACACATCGTATTTGTCAGCCAGTTCGACGATACGTTGCTTCTGCCCGTCACTTAATAAAGTTCCTGTTGGATTGTGAAAGTTAGTCATTAACCAACATGCGCGAACATCATTGCCGGCAAAAGTCGCTTCAATTTGATCCACTGAATGTCCAGTTAACGGATCCACCGTTATTTCTATCGCCTTTAGACCTAAACGTTCAATCGCTTGAAGTGCGCCATAAAACGTCGGTGATTCAACTACAACAGTATCTCCAGGCTGGGTCACGGCCTGAAGGCTCAAATTCAACGCTTCTAATGCGCCAGAAGTAACGACAATATCATCATGGGTAAACACCATACCTTGTTGGATGTACCGTTGAGCAATCAAACGGCGTAGAGACTCACAGCCCGGCGGCAAGTTATCCAATAACGTCTCTACCCCCATCTTCCTGCCTGAGCTGGCTAGGTTGCGGTTTAGCGCCTCTAATGGGAACAATGCTGGGTCTGGAAACGCGGAGCCAAACTTCACCGCATTCGATGAAGCCTGATTTTTGAGGTAGTCGTAAAGTTCATCGTTGATGCTGGAGCGATAAACGGAAGTGGCTGGAGAACTCGGTTCGAAGCGGTCCAACTCCGCAGTCACAAAGTATCCAGACTGAGGTTTCGCTGCGACCCAACCTTGTGCTTCGAGCAGCTGATAAGCTTGTAATACCGTACCTGCGCTGACAGAATGGTTTCGGCTTGTTACACGCACTGATGGCAGCTTTTCCCCTGCTCTCCATGTATTTTGCTGAATCTGCGTTTTGAACAGCTCAGCCAGTTGACGGTATCGGTTCATGTTTCCCTCATTTCACTTACAGCCGCACCATAGCATACTTCGCGCCAGCATTCTGATATGGGAGTATTCAATTTAGCAACGTAATTTATCAAGCTTATCAATAGATATTTCAGCCACGAAGTGAGCGTTTATATCCCATACTTTGACTGTTACACACATATTGCCTCACATCTTTGCAATACCTAAAAGCCAAGGTTTTACGTTGGATTGAGTGCGTTAAACTCACTTCGAGCTACGGTCTTTAAATCAGGAGGAAGCGATGAAAGTTTTTACAATGGACGATCTCTCGTATCGCGGAAAACATAAAGGTGTACATAGTTGGGACCATCCTGGCAGTACCACCCCTTATTATTGGCATCCTGATTGGCTGCATATCGCTGAAGATGCTTTGGGTGAACACAAAAAGACTGACCTTGAAGTCCCTGATGGAGAAATAGCGACAGAAGAGCATGCAAAAGCGGCGATTCTCAAACACTTGAATGACGAGTAGTTTAGGCTCTATCACCGTTCAAGAATAGCATTAGGTAGGCGAATCCATCGTTGTATGCTTTAAACACAAATAAAGCTAAAACCTGCCAAATAGTAAATTCTTCTGAATGAGAAGTACGCATCTTCTATAGCGTTCAAAGGGCAAAATAAGTCGATTGTTATCACATTAATTTTCATTACATCTGTTACATTTAAATAGTAATGGTGATGCACACCTCAACTCATGGATTATGAGAGAAAACAATAATGGCGAAATACAACGAAGAAGATATTAAATACAAAGGTGAATCCAACGGCGTACATTCTTGGAGCTCTCCTTCCGGCCAACCTTATTACTGGCACCCAGATTGGTTACACGTTGCGGAAGATGCGACGGGTACGCATCCGAAGCAAAAACTTGAAGTTGAAAAGACAGAAGTACCAACCGAAAAGCACGCATTAAAAGCGATCTTAAAGCATATGAACGACTGGGCGACTGAAAAGCTTTCTTCTAACCCTGACATCGAAACCAATGCGGTTGAGTCGGAAATCAATCTGAAGAAATAACTCCAACCGATATCCATACTTCTAACAGTAAACGCTCCACCTTTGGTGGGGCGTTTTTGTCTCAACAAATCCTCACTAGACAATTATAAACGCGTTAACGCAAAGCACTGAATTGAAACGATTGGGATGTGTGCAAAACTTCTCCAACCATGGCATAAATGCCCTTCAAACTCTGTGCCTACCAAACGTTTTCATGGCAAAAACTTTAGTTATGTTAGAATTCTGTTTCAAATCGCAACTTTTTTAGGTTTTCTTTTCAGTAACGGTTGTAACCAATATTGCTGAAAGGTATAAATGTTAGCACACCCCTTCGATTAACATGGATGAAGATTATGTTTGAAAAAGTAGTTGCCGCTCCGGCTGACCCTATTCTTGGCCTTACTGAAGAGTTTAAAAAAGATGCTCGCGCAGACAAAATTAACCTTGGCGTAGGTATTTACAAAAACGAGCAAGGCGAAACTCCCGTTCTTGCGACAGTAAAGAAAGCTGAAGCAGCACTTGTTGAAACTGAAAAAACCAAATCTTACCTAACCATCGAAGGCACAGCAGAGTACGGCATTGCAGTGCAAAAACTGCTTTTCGGCTCTGATGCAGAAATTGTAAACGAAAAACGCGCTAAAACAGCTCAAGCTCCGGGTGGTACTGGTGCACTACGTGTTGCCGGCGAGTTCATTAAACGTCAACTAGGCGATGTAAAGATCTGGATCAGCAACCCTACATGGGCAAACCACAACGGCGTATTTACTGCTGCTGGTATCGAAACGGCACAATACAGCTACTACAATGCTGAAACAAAAGACAAAGACTTCGATGCGATGCTAAATGATCTGCAATCTGCATCTGAAGGCGACATCGTGCTTCTACACGGCTGCTGTCACAACCCTACAGGGATCGATCCTACGGCTGAAGAGTGGGAAACATTGGCGAAACTTATCGCAGAGAAGAAATTGCTTCCTCTGTTCGACTTCGCCTACCAAGGCTTTGCTAAAGGTGTGGAAGAAGATGCTGCAGGTCTTCGTACTTTTGCTAAGTACAACAAAGAAATCCTAGTCGCGAGCTCTTTCTCGAAAAACTTTGGCCTATACAATGAACGCGTAGGTGCCTTCACGTTAGTAGCTGAGTCAGAAGAAGTCGCAACAACCGCATTTTCTCAAGTTAAAGCCATTATTCGCTCTATCTACTCTAACCCACCTGCACACGGCAGCGCTGTCGTGACTCACATTCTTGGCAACGCCGAAATGCGTGCGGAATGGGAAGTTGAAGTAGCAGAAATGCGTGACCGTATTCAAGAAATGCGTGAACTGTTTGTAGCGACACTAAAAGCAGAGGGTGTGGACGCAGACTTTAGTTTCATCGAACGTCAAAATGGTATGTTCTCTTTCTCTGGTCTTTCTAAAGAGCAAGTTAACCGCCTTAAAGAAGAGTTCGGTATTTACATTGTCGGTTCTGGCCGAATCAGTGTTGCTGGTATGACGAAGTCAAATATGGGCCCTCTGTGTAAAGGCATTGCAGCGGTTTTATAATCGACTGTCGCATACTTTATTAAAAGGAAAGGTCAGCATAAGCTGACCTTTTTTGTTTTAACTTAACGCCAAAAACGAACCCGTCCGATCTAGTAGACAAACTTCAAACTCAGCCCAACTTCATTGACGTAATCTGAGCTTTCACCGCTGTAATCAGTATCTCTAAACTGATAAAAAAGACCAGTGCCGATGACTTTATGCCATTGGTAGTTAAAACCGATCTTAAAATTGTTCTCATCAACGATATCACTACGGTTCAACTCCACTTCAGCTGTCGCAATAAGCTTTTCACTGAGCAAGTAATTCACCCCAACAGTTACAGCTTGAATCAATTCGCTATCGGAAGACAACGTATTATCCGTTTTGTCGTCCGTCGCTTTCGCTTTGATTGCGCCTATTCCATATATCCCGTAGATATCGAATTGCTCTGTAACTCCATAACGGTAACCACCACCAAACAAAAGGCGGTCAATGCGAAGAGTAAAATCATCCGGATGGAAAAACTGCGCTGAGTAATCAACATTAAACAACCAGTTCTCAGTAAACAAATAGTTACCACCGAGTCCAACTGTGGTCGCATTAGAGTTATCTAACCATTCTTCGTTTGTCGTTCCGGCACCAACATCCAAATGAATGTGTTCGTACCCAAATTTTTCTGCTTGGTCCATGACCGCTGCGCTTGATATCGCCGGCAAAGCAGCTAAAGAAACAAGCAATAAATTTCTCACCATTCGACTTCCTTTCATGAGAATTATCTAAACACTGTATTCCATCGCCTGAGCTACTTGGCTCAAGAAGAATAGCTTAATCTAAAGACGTGATAACGATCTGAAACAGCCAAAGAGCTAATCAGTCATCACGAAGAAAACATATCGACGACGTCTTTTTCAATTGAGGTGACCATATAGTAGTAAAAATGAAGCTCCCTTATCGTGCGATATGTCAGAATCTTATGACTGAGCACGAAAATCGCGGTTCAGATAAGACTCTGTTTTAAAACTAAGTTAAGATTACTTTATTATTTGCGAACTAAAAGGCGCCTTCGATGGATGCAGAACTTCTCGAGATTTACAACTTTCTCGCCAAGTATCCCCCGTTCAATGAACTCCCTGAAGAAACACTAAACAAGGTGACAGAGAGTGTCGAAATCTCGTACTACCGAGAAGATACCCCCATCATCCATTTTGGAGACTATATCCAAGATTTATACGTGGTGCGAAGCGGTGTTGTTGAAGTTTATCGACGCAAAGGTGAGCTGTATAACCGCCTTGACGAAGGTGACCTATTTGGCCAGATGGGCATGCTCACCAATAACAAAGTCCGCTTTCCGGTAAAAGCCATTGAGGATACCCTGCTCTACTGTATTCCTGGTGACATTTTCCAAGAAATTTACGATAACTTTGATTCCTTTGCGGATTTTGTTGAAGTTGAAAATAGCGCTCGTTTACGCCAAGCCATTTCAGAAAACAAAGACGCCAATGACCTGACGACGTCGAAAGTGAAAACCTTGCTGACTGGCGATGCTCATACGATTGATCGTGGTCAGACAATCCAGCAAGCCGCGCAGCAAATGGCGAATGACAACGTATCGGCTTTACTTATCGTCGACCCAGATTTCGTTCGTGACGAAGACGATCCACAGTCCCCAGTACTTGGTATCATTACTGACCGTGACTTGTGTACCCGTGTGTTAGCTGAAGGTTTGTCCCCACAGGACGATGTGTCCAGTGTGATGACCACGGAGGTCATGTCTCTTGACCACAACGCTTACATCTATGAAGCAATGTTAACGATGCTGCGTTACAACGTACATCACCTACCAGTGGTAAAAAACCAATTACCAATCGGTATTATCGAAACAACCGACATTGTTCGTTATGAATCTCAGAATTCGTTGTTGTTGGTGAGTAGTATTTTCCAACAACAGACTATCGAAGATTTAGCCGTTGTTGCCGAAGAAGTGAAAAGCAGCTTCGTGCGTCTGGTCAATGAAGATGCCAACTCTCACATGGTGGGTAGCGCGATGTCGGTCATTGGCCGAAGCTTCAAACAGCGTCTGCTAGAAATGGCAGAAGAAGAGCTTGGCCCACCGCCAATTCCTTATTGTTTCCTTGCACTTGGCTCAATGGGGCGAGATGAGCAACTGTTGGTGACTGACCAAGATAACGCCATCATTCTAGATGAGACCTATCAAGAAGAGAAACATGGTAAATACTTCGAAGCCCTAGCAAAATACGTCAGCGATGGGTTAGATGCCTGTGGCTACAAATATTGCACAGGTGATATTATGGCAACCAACCCACTATGGCGCATGACTCGTTCAGAGTGGGAAGAGTGTTTTGCTGACTGGATTGATAACCCGAACCCGAAAGCACTACTCAACGCCTCCATCTTTTTCGACTTGGATGGTGTCTATGGCCGCTTAAAATGGGCAGAACAGTTAACTAGCTTTATTGTTCGTCGCGCTCGAAAGAACAACCGCTTCTTAGCGTGTTTGGCTCGTAACGCACTAAACAGAACACCACCTCTAGGCTTCTTTAAAGACTTCGTGATGGAAAAAGATGGCAGACACAACAACTCCATCAACCTCAAACGTCGCGGTACTGCTCCTCTGGTCGACTTAATTCGTGTTCACTCTCTGGCAGTTGGCTCACGTGCACAGAACTCGTTTGAGCGTCTCGACGACATCATTGACGCTGGCATTTTGCCAAAAGGTCGAGCACAAGACTTAAAAGACGCGTTAGAGTTTATTTCCATGGTGCGTATTCGTCACCAAGCGACGGATGTGGAACTAGGCATTGATCCTGATAACAATATCGAACCAGAAAACCTCTCTGAGTTTGAACGTCGCAACCTAAAGGATGCATTCCAGATCCTAAGCAATGGTCAAAATTTCCTTAAGTTCCGCTACCAAGCGAACAAGAGCTTTAAGTGAGGTTTAGCATGATTAAAAAGCTCTTTCAGAAGCCAACCATTCAGTGGCCAACGAAGTTTGAACAAAAGCTGGAGATGGCGAAGGATGAGAATTTAATTGCGTTTTATAGCAACAAGCCGCCTGCTCCAGAAACACCGTTATCTGAGGTGGAGTTCGTGGCGTTAGATTTCGAAACGACGGGTTTGAATCCTGAAAAACATGACATCATTACTATTGGTTTAGTGCCGTTTAACCTGAAGCGAATTTTCCTACGTAACTCGCGTCATTGGAAGGTACGTCCACAGCGTGCACTCGATGAAGACTCAGTCATTATACACGGTATTACTCACAGCGAATTGATCGATGCGCCTGACTTAGGCGATATCTTAAGCGAGCTGCTACCATGCTTAAGCGGGAAAATCATTGTTGTTCATTACCGTCGTATCGAGAGAGAGTTTCTGGATAAAGCGCTCAAAAGCCGTTTAGGGGAAGGTATTGAGTTTCCTGTTTTAGATACGCTGCACCTTGAAGAAACGATTCAACAGAAACGTTCAGGCTCTCTCTGGGAGCGTTTAAAAGGGAAAAAACCAGAATCGGTTCGGCTAGCGCAATCTCGACGCCGTTATGGGCTGCCAGACTATACGCCTCACCATGCATTAACCGATGCAATTGCTACCGCAGAGCTACTGCAAGCGCAAATCGCCCATCATTACAGTGAAGAGCAACCCATCAGTGAGTTCTGGCTGTAATATACTTCACGCTTAATAGCGATCAAAAAAGGAGCCAGATGGCTCCTTTTTTACTTAGGTTGAGACAAGATTACAGCTTAAAGCGTTGAATCTCTTGTTCAAGTTCGTGTGATAGCTCAGACAGGTGAGCAGCTTGTTCTGCTGCTTGATGAGCTTCGACTGACAGCTCGTTAGACACATCACGAATACCTTCAGTGTTACGAGTGATCTCAGTGGTTACCGATGCTTGCTCTTCTGCTGCTGAAGCAATCTGCGTTGCCATATCACTGATACGCTCAACAGCAGTGTGGATTTGCGTCAAGCTCGCTGCAGCCGCATTGGCATCATCAACACTGGTATCAGCTAGACGACGACTGTCACCCATAATACCGACCGCTTTGGCTGTTGTGCCTTGTAGCATCTCGATAGTTTCTTGAATCTCTTGCGTTGAAGCATGAGTACGTTGGCTCAATACGCGGACTTCATCTGCAACCACAGCAAAACCACGGCCTTGCTCACCTGCACGTGCCGCTTCGATCGCCGCGTTAAGTGCAAGTAGGTTCGTTTGCTCTGCAATGCCTTGAATCGTTGATAGAATCGTATTGATGCTATTTCCGTGTGCTTCTAGCTCTTGAATCACATCAGTAGCAACTTGAACTTCTTGCGCTAAGTTCTGAATAGAGCCTTGCGTTTGAGTTACTTGGCTTGAACCGTGTGAACAAGCTTGAACCGCTTCTTCTGAGTTACTTGCCGTGCTATCAGCATTACCTGCAATTTCTTGTGTCGCTGCTGCCATTTCGTTCACGGCCGTCGCCACCATGTTGATTTCATCTTGCTGGTAAGAGATACGCTGACTACGCTCCTCAGCTTGCTGTGCTGTCGTGCGTGCTTGCTCTGAAAGCGCAGAAGATACGTGGCTAAGCTTAGTAACCATTGTGTGCATGTTGCCAACAAAACGGTTGAAGTTTTCCGCCAGTTTACCTACTTCATCATCACTGCGTGGCTCTAGGCGTTGCGTTAAGTCACCTTCGCCAGATGCAATTTCTTCCAGTGCATTTGATACGCGGTTCAAGTCACGGAACAAGAAACCAACTAGCCAAGAAACTGCAAGAATAACCACAATCGTGATCGCCACAGCAGTGAACAATAGATCTCGTAGCAATACCGCATGACCTGCTTCTTCTGTTGCGCGATCCATTTCAATCGCAAACATCCAATGCGTGCCAGGAACTTTATTGAAGTAGTAAAGCTTCTCTTTTCCTTTGATTACCGTATCTTCGATACGACCTTCATCGGCGGCACGCTCAATTGCCTCTTCTGAAAAATCTTTTAGAACACTGGTGATAGGCTTAAGCGTCAAGCTTTTATCTGGATGCGCTAAAAAGGTGCCTTCATTCATGTCGATTAGCATCGCATGCGCGTTTTCACCTGCATCTAAGTTAATCACATCGCTGATAAGCTGATCGATCAGTACATCCGCACCAACAACACCAACAAACTGACCATTTTTCATTACTGGCTCAGCAATGGTCACAAGTAGTGCATTCGTGATTGCGTCTTGATATGCGGCTGTGATGATTTGCTTACCCGCTGCATCAGCATCCTTGTACCAAGGACGTGTGCGAGGGTCATAATCAGCACGGTTACGCTCCGGATGAGAGCGGTACATATCACCGTTTGGTGTACCAAGGAAGATGTCATCGAAGCCACCAGCCTTGCGAGCTTGTTGTAGGAAAGGAACAACGTCTTGCTCGGTCGAGTAGTCGTTGAACGCAGTGGCAATATCTTTACGGATATTGACCCAATCAGAAATTCCCTCTGACGCAGTAGTACTAAGACTTTGCGCACGTGAATAGACACCTGAACGAGTCTGATCAAATAATTGACCAGCCGACAACCAAGTAAGTGCTGTTGCCATCACAACAACAGCAGAAAGGCTTGCGCCTATAAGCTTTTGTTTTAATGATAATTTCATATTTATAGTTTTTTGAGTTGGGAGAACAGTTAAGGTGCATGAATATTACACACTTTTTTACGACTATTCACTAATTTTTAAAAAACAAAATAGCACATTAACTCTTTGTAAAATATGAACTTTCATGTGTCATTTTTTTGTCTCGAGCGTCATAAAAACCGCACAAAAAAAGCCAGCAAATTGCTGGCCTTTTGATTGATTGTTAGTCAAACGGTTTTATAAAATGCCGAATTACTGACGCTCTGTTCTCATACCCATCAATAAGCTCACACACATTGCAAGCAGAATGAAGGTAAATGGCAGTGCTGTAGAAATGGCACCAGCCTGAAGAGCTTGAACCGCCTCGGAGCCACCAATCCATAGCAGAGCAACCGCAATTGCACCTTCCATGAATGCCCAGAAGACACGTTGAAGTACAGGTGCATCAACTTTACCACCTGCCGTGATACTGTCGATAACAAGTGAACCAGAGTCAGAAGACGTAATGAAGAACACAAGTACCAACACAACAGCGATGATAGAAAGCATGCTACCAAATGGAAGAACATCAAACATTTGGAACATAGCGAGAGATACGTCAGTCAAGCCATTTGTGCCCAGCTCACCTACTTTATCAACAACTTGCTCGATCGCCAGGCCACCAAATACAGACATCCAAACAACGGTAACCGCAGTTGGAACCAGTAGAACTGCTGTGATGAACTCGCGAACGGTACGGCCACGAGAAACACGCGCGATGAACATGCCTACGAATGGCGACCATGAAATCCACCAAGCCCAGTAGAACACTGTCCAGCCTTGGAACCAAGCTTCGTCCGTACGACCAAACGGGTTACTTAGTGGGATGATATTCTCTACATATGCCATAAGTGTGGTTGGAATCGAACCTAGGCTCGCCGCCCAACCGATAAGACCAACAAGGAGAAGTAGCAAGAACGCCACAACCATGTTGATGTTACTAATGACTTTAACACCACCATCGATGCCGCGTACGACTGAAACAACAGCAAGTAAAGTCACCACGGTAATAACGACGATTTGCAGACCTAGGCCTGGCTCAACACCAAATACGTGATGAATACCACTTGCTGCTTGCTGCGCACCTAGACCTAGGGATGTAGCAAGACCAAATAAAGTCGCAAGCACAGCCAGAATGTCCACAATGTGGCCAGCCCAACCCCATGCACGATCACCCAGAAGTGGGTAGAAGATCGAACGCATAGATAGCGGTAAACCTTTGTTGTAGGCAAAGAATGCTAAAGAAAGTGCTACAACACCGTAAATTGCCCATGGGTGAAGGCCCCAGTGGAACATCGTTGCACCCAGTGCCAATCTCGCGGCTTCTGGTGTATTTGCCTCAACACCAAGTGGCGTTTCATACCAACCGGTGAAGTAAGCGACAGGTTCTGCAACACTCCAGAACATTAAACCGATACCCATACCAGCTGCAAATAGCATTGCAAGCCATGACATAAACGAGTAATCGGCAACAGCGTCTTTACCACCTAGTCGAATCTTACCCATTGGTGAGACGATAAGCGCCAAACAGAAAATAACGAAAATGTTACCTGCAATAATGAACAACCAATCGAATGAACCAATAATTTTCCACTTCAGCCCATCAAGTGCCGTCTTTGCGGTATGTGCATCTAGAACTAATGCAGCGACAAGAAACAGCGCAATCAAACCTGCACTAATACCAAAAACTGGGTTATGAACATCAAAACCCCATTTTTGAACGTTGTCCTGACCTACCGTATAGTCGGTACTATCGATACTGTACTTATCTATACCCTTTGTCATCGTTCCTCTCTATTTTTGTAGTGTTTTTACGTACCAAACAAAAAAATCTTTCGAACACGATACGTTTTGCATTCCGTGAAGGCGCAAGATCCTATCATTTGACACGTTTTTGTCTATCTTTTTGCTATTAAAAAATCCAATAACTTACTTTTCACTGTGTGGTTACGGCCTCTGATAGAACAAATCACTACTACAATAGTTAGACCACAAACATTTATTGCTATAATAATTTTAGCTCTTCTTATTTTGTCGAAAAGGCGCGACAAAATGGTATTGAGGACACGGCGTAAAATTGTAGAGGTAATTTTTGATTTCCCCCCTTTAAATAAGGGCGCATTTAAGTTAGTGTCGCCTCGATAAATGTTCCCTACAGACTGGATGAATAAATTGGAAAAGTACGAAGAAGTATTGGTCTCGATTCGTCAGATCATCCGCGCTATTGATTTACATTCTAAAAAGCTGAGCAAAGAGTCTGGATTGACTGCTCCACAGTTGATTTTGATGCGCGCTATCAATGACTTAGATAACGTGACGATTAAACAGTTGTCTAGCCACACTAACATGAGCCAAGCGACCGCAACGACCATTCTAGATAGACTAGAACGAGGCCAGTTTGTTGAGCGTCAGCGCAGTGTTCAAGACAAGCGTAAAGTGCATGCTGTACTTACGAGCAAGGGCCAAGAAGCCTTAAAACAAGCACCAACGCCGCTGCAAGAGCACTTCATTAATCGATTCCAAAAATTGGAAGAATGGGAGCAATCCCTTCTACTATCTTCCGTTCAACGCATCTCGACGATGATGAATGCAGAGGACATCGATGTTGCTCCAATGCTAGAGCTTGGTAGCATTACCAAAGCCGATTAGTTTCGCTCCCACGTGCTCGCTTTTTGCGGGCACTACTCTCCTACTCAGTCAACCCAGTTTCAAACGCATATTTTGCTAACTCTGCCGTCGAATGTAAGTCCAACTTGTGCTTAATGTTATGGCGATGCGTCTCTACCGTTCGATAACTAATATTGAGTAAAGTGGCGATTTTCTTGCTGCTGTTTCCTTGAGCAACTAATTTAAGTACCGCTTCTTCCCTGCGGCTGAGAGGATTCGTTTTTTGCGTGGCAGGCACCACTTCTTGGGTAAAGAGTGTTTGTGTGACGGATTCACAGAAGTACGTCGAGCCTTGGTTCACCGTTTTTATTGCTTGCACCATTTTCTCGGCCGAGATTTCCTTGAGCATATATCCTACGGCACCAGCTTGCATGACCTTCATGATGTACTCGCGATTATCGTGCATGGTCAACATAAGTATTTTGCTCTCTGGGCGCGCTTCTTTAATTACACCAGTCGCTTCAATACCGTTCATTATTGGCATGCTGATATCCATCAATATGACGTCCGGTTGCAAGAGCTTTGCGACCTCTATCGCTTCCAAGCCATTACTTGCTGTACCCACCACTTCGATGTCAGGCTCTAACTCCAAACGAGCCATGAAGCCATCCAACACCACTTGATGATCATCGACAATCACTACACTAATCGGTTTATCCATAAACTATTTCATCCAAATTAAGCAGCACGGTAATCTCTGTTCCCAAGCCAAGCTCACTCATTAGCTCAAATTCACCACCGATGAACTCTACACGCTCTTGCATATTCCTTAACCCAATCCCTTGTTGGTGCACTGCTTGGTTAACCACAAACCCAACGCCATCATCACGTATGAGTAATTGCAGCATATTGCCCATTTTTTGCAAAGTAACCGTTACTTTTTTCGCTCGCGCATGTTTTTCAATGTTATTCAAAGACTCCTGAGCGACGCGATATAGCGTCGTTGCGACTTCCGAAGTCAGTTTGTGCTGCTGAGTATCGAAATTGCTCTCGATATCAATCCCGGAATGGGAATGAAAATCCTGTAGCAAGGTCGTCAGTGCTGCTTCTAAACCGATATCATCGAGGGCGCTTGGACGGAGCTGATGAGAAATATGCCGCACCTCATTTATCGCGGTGACGAGCGATCGTTGTGATTTATCTAAGTGGGATTTGAGTTTTTCGTCTTCCAGTCTATGACTCATTAAGTCTAAATGACATTTACTGGAGACTAACAACTGATTGATTCCATCATGCAGTTCTCGCGCTAAATGCTTTTTCTCATCTTCTTGGAACATCACGGTTTTATGTGCCAATTCTTTCAGGTTCTTATCAGCGAGGCGATGCTCGTGCAGATTGATCGCCAGAGTGAGAACAATGATTACAGCAACGGTCACCGCTAAGATCACGACGACTGAGAAAAATGTCGTTTCGATATTTTTGTTCACCGCCGCGCGCATATTGGCGACTTCTCGGCTTACATCCTCAATATACAGCCCAGTCCCTATCATCCATTCCCACTTATCGAGCCATGCAGCGTAACTAAGCTTAGGGACAACTTCACCCGTAGATGGCTTTTGCCACAGGTACTGATGAAATCCACCACCGGATTGCGCTTGATACAATAGAGCTTCGATTAAGCGATCGCCATTTTCGTCTTCAAGATAGAGTAAGTTTTCCCCGACAAGCTCCGGAAGAACTGGGTGTACAAGGTTGGTACCATATTTATCATAAGCAAAAAAATAGCCGTCCGACCCATAACTCAAACGATTTAAAATCGCTTTCACACGCGTTTTGGCAGCACTCTCTTCTAAAGTCGGATCGTTGTAGATGTAAGAAATGGAGTCAAAAGCGACGTCGACCGTATCTTTCAGCGCCGCTTCTTTTGATTGGATCAGGTTTTGATGAAAGATCTCCACCTCCCTTTTGCCAAGGGTCTTAGTTTGATAGATAGAGATCCAGCTGATACTCGCTGACACCAATACCACGGGTATCAGTGTCAGCAGAATTAACTTTGCTTTGAGAGGCATCCCTTCCCTCCATGAAACGCTGCCTTTACAGCTTACTATCTTAGCAGTACAAACGAATCGATTGTGTCTGCATAGACATAATTAACAGCTTAACAACTTGTCTCAAAAGGTAAAAACTCTCAGTTCACAAAATCTCTTTATTATCGAGTGATTAACTCATACCGTAAAAACCTGGGAAAAACAGCAAAGACGCCAACACAACAATCTGAATCGCGATGAACGGCATCACACCTTTGTAGATATCTCGCGTAGTAACCCCTGCTGGAGCGACACCTTTTAGATAGAACAAACTAAAGCCAAATGGCGGTGTGAGGAACGACGTCTGCAAGTTCATCGCAATAAGAATCGCAAACCACGTCATATTAATGCCCATCAATTCAGCGACTGGCGCAATAATTGGCACGATGATAAAACAGATTTCAACGAAGTCGATAAAGAAACCTAAAATCAGAATCACCACCATGGTAATAATAAGGAATCCCCACTTTTCACCCGGCAGTTCTAACATCCACTCTTCAACTAAATAATCACCACCGGTGTAGGTAAATGCCATTGAGAAGGCGGTCGCACCAAGTAAGATCGCAAAGACCATTGCGGTTACCTTAACTGTCTCTTTTGATGCATCATAAATCATCGACCAACTAAACTGTTTATACAATAGCGATAAAATAATCGCACCTGCACCGCCCAGTGCCGCTGACTCTGTTGGTGTTGCAATCCCTGCAAAGATGGAGCCCAATACCACGATGATCAATGCTAAAGGTGGCAATACAGCTTTCAGTGCGGTGAGCACTTCTTGTTTACGACTGATCGACTCATCACGCTCTATCGCCTGTGCGGCTTGAGGGTTCAACTTCGCGTAGATGAGAATGTAGATCACATAGGCGCCAACAAGTGTAATACCGGGCCAGATCGCAGCTTGAAATAGGTCCCCTACCGGTACGCCAAGTACATCACCCAACAAGATCAACACGATAGAAGGTGGGATAATTTGGCCCAACGTGCCAGACGCACAAATAGTCCCACACGCTAAACCTTTGTCGTAATTGTACTTGAGCATCACAGGAAGAGATATTAAGCCCATCGCAACAACTGATGCGCCTACCACACCCGTTGAAGCTGCAAGCAATGCGCCAACTAACACGGTAGAAATAGCGATACCACCGCGAACGCCACCGAACAAACGCCCCATTGATTCTAGTAGCTGTTCAGCAAGCTTGGTTTTCTGTAGCACTAGCCCCATAAAAACGAACAGCGGTACGGCCATTAGCACCGTATTTTCCATAATGGACTGAATTCGATATGGCATAAAAGCAAACATCTCGATGCCTTCAGCCCAAACACCAAAAATCAGCGCGATACCACCAAAAGTAAAGGCAACGGGAAATCCCAATAGAAGCGCAAAGAGCGCAACAAAAAACATCACTATACCGATCATAATGACTTCCTTTTACGACTTACCGTTATTACCGGCATAGATGAGATGAGGGTTGACAATTTTGTTGATTGAATGAAGTAACAATCCAATACCACTCACCGCCATAAAGAAAAATGACAGCGGAATCATCGCTTTGATAATCCAACGATATGGTAAGCCACCTGGGTCACCAGACGTCTCGCCTAACGCGTAACTTTCCTTGGCGAAATCAATACCAAACCAAGCTACCAGTAGGCAAAAAGGGAATAAGAAAAATAGTGTGCCTATGATGTCGATGATGGATTGTGCTTTGTAAGATAAGCGTTCATAAAAAATGTCGACGCGAACATGGCCACCGGACTTAATTGCGTAAGGCACACCAAGCAAGAACACGGCAGAGAATAGATGCCATTCCATTTCTTGGAATGCGATAGACACATCATTAAACACGTAACGCATGACAACGTCGTACACAACGTTTGCTAACAACAAAATAAACAGGATGCTGGATAACCATCCGAGGAAATCGCTAAAGCGGTTAAATAATCGCTCAATATAAATAAGACTTCTCATTCCGAACTCCGTGGAACGTTTAGATGCGCTCCGCTATGGTGCGGAGCATTCATTATGAAGTTTTCTTGGGCTTCGATAGCAGGCTAAACCTCTCGGCATCGCCTGCTTCATAACGTTATTGTTGAGCTTGACTGTTTAAGTACGCTCGGTGCGAAATATCTGACCATGGTCGAACTTGATTCATATAGTTCGCTTGCGACTCTTGAATCTCTTTCGCCAAAGCATCTTTTTCTGCATGTTCTTTCAACAAACGATCGTTTGCTTCTCGCAACGCAGCTACTACTTCAGGTGGGAAATCTTTTACTTCAACATTTGGGTATTCAGACTTAATAGATGCCCAGTTTTTGCCGCTTTCGTGTTTCGATTGCGTGTACATATCGTAAGCGGCCGTTTTCATGGCTACTTGCAAAATCGCTTTTAGATCATCAGGTAAACGATTCCAGGTACGCTTGTTAACGAGGAACTGAAGCTCAGTCGCTGGCTCATGCCAACCTGTGTAGTAGTAAGGCGCGATTTTGTGGAAGCCCATACGTAGATCCAGCGATGGACCAACCCATTCCAAGGCATCAATCGTGCGACGCTCTAGAGAAGTATATAGCTCACCAGGGGCGATATTCGTTGGCTTGGCACCTAACTCAGCCAAAATCTCACCAGCAAACCCTGGGATACGCATTTTCAAACCCTGTAAGTCCTCGACGGACTTGATCTCTTTTTGGAACCACCCGCCCATCTGAGTATCGGTATTACCGCCAGGGAAAGACATCAAGTTATGTGGAGAGTACACTTTTTCCATCAGCTCCATACCACCGCCGTAGTAAAACCATGCATACTGCTCAGTTGGCAACATACCGAAGGGCATAGAAGTGAAGTAAAGTGTGTTTGGAACCTTACCCTTCCAGTAATAAGACGCTGAGTGACCCATGTCATACTGACCCGACTTAACCATATCAAACACCCCAAAAGGCGCTTTATGCTTGTTTGCGGAATCAATGCGGATTTGCAAACGTCCGTTGGACATCTCTTCCGCCATTTTGGCCATGTTTTTTGTGGTATCACCAAAAATTGGGAAATTAGGCCCCCAAGTTTCAGCAAGCTTTAAACGATAGACTTTTTCAGCAGCGTTTACAGAAGTCGCTGCGAGTGCCATCGCGGCAGCGACAGCGGTTGTTTTGAGCACTCGTTTTAAAGATTTTTGGATTAGACTCATCGTTCACGTCCTTTATCACCAAGGTTATTGTTGTCATCCATTTCATTAGGATTGGCTGTATTCGGTATAAAAGATGTAACAATGTTGTCTAATGCGAAATGGGCATGAACACGGAAGCGAGTAATTCATCAATAAGGCATTAGCCTAAGGTATTACGTACAAGTACGTAGGACAACCGTCATGACAAAAGACTGTTAATAGCAAAATCAATAAATTATATTTTTATCTATGAATAAAAATAAAAGACAATACGTACGTATTTTTCTGCCAAAAAATTTACATAGTATTTAAGAAAATGTGACAAACCACTTATTGGCAGTGTTAAAGTCAGTACTTAATGCATTATTTCCAATACCAAGATAAAAAAATACCTCGGCATCGGCCGAGGTATTCAATCTAGAACGGTAGCGGTAATTAAACTGCTTTGTAGATAACTTTGTTACCTGCTAACTGCTCTTTTTGAACTAGGTTTTCTTCAAGAAGCTTCTTTAGTGCGCCAGTAGCCCATGATGCCGCTTTAGTATCTTCTTGACCTGCAGCTAGACCGATGCCTTTAGGGTTAATACCTTCAGCATTCGCCATAACGATGTCTAATACTTGTTGTTGCTTAGGAGTAAGGGCAACATCAACTGTTTTCACTGCAGCTACTTTTTTATCAGCTACTACTTTCTCCGCAACAGCTTTTTCAGCAACAGAAGGTGCTACTGCTTTTTCCGCAACAGGCTTCACTGCTTTAGGTGCTGCAGCTAAGTTTGCTACTGTCGCTTTAATGCGTTTTTGCAGTTTCATCTGCACTTTACGCTTATGAGCAAGTCTCATTGAATATTTCTCCAGTTCACTGCATCTCAGCAGGGATGAAAATTTGAAGCGCGTTTTATACCAAAATTCACAAGCAATTTGTAGGTTTTAGCGGCGAAACGCGATGAAAAATGCGCTCAAAGCATAGAACGTCTACTATTTAATCAGATATTTTATGAACGGATTTATTGAATACTGGGTATAAAAACAGAGGTTTGTTTTATTTTAAATGCAAATCAATGCACATAAAGCTACCCACTTATTTTTGGACAAGTATTCGATGAGGTTATAAGCATGGAAACGCTGCACCTAACAAATTCACATTTCAAACCCGACTCCCCTATCAACAGAATACTTTTGTTGCTCGTTGCACTCATCACTTTGTTTTTGGTTGCCATTTCTCCGGGATGGAAGCAAGCCATGTTGTCGGTCATTTTGATGTCTGCAATCGTTGGTTTCGCCATCTTGATGATTAAGAAAAGCCAAGTCACTTTTACGCTGACAGCTTCTCACTTTCAGCAACACCTTCTTAAAGGAGGTTGGGTCGTCCGATGGCGAAATATTGAGTCAATCGGTATTTGTAGCTACCAACAGGAAGGGTGGCACCAACCGCTACCTTGGATCGGTATTCGTCTAAAACACTACTCACCCTACTTAAATTCAATCTGCCCTCGTATAGCGACAGAAATTCTCCTCAGCCAGCGAGCACTGCTTTACTTAGGCGCGAAACAAAATCAGTGTGAAGATAAGTTTGAGGATATGGTGCTTGACCCTAAACCGTATATAAACAGAGATGGGATTGAGTACAAAGGTTTGTTAGCGATGCTCGCCAACCGGATGAAGTATCAGAGAGGCTTTTATGGCTACGATCTATTTATATCAGCAAGTGATCTAGATCGTGAGGCTGAGGATTTTGTGGGACTGACTCGGCGATACTTAGCTGCCGCCGAGCCAGAATAATGCTTAGTACACGCACTTTTAGTAAAGCGGCATCTCGTCAGCAACGAACGGGTTAGTTTTACGCTCATGACCGAAAGTCGATTGAGGGCCGTGACCAGGGACAAACGTGACATCATTGCCTAAAGGCCACAATTTCTCTTTGATAGAGCTAATCAACGTATTGAAATCGCCTTGTGGGAAGTCAGTTCGACCAATGCTACCGTTAAACAAAACGTCACCCACAAACGCTAAACGCGCTTCTTCACTGTAAAGCACAACGTGACCAGGTGTATGACCAGGTGTGTGGAATACGTTCAGCACTTGATTACCAAAAGTGACAGTGTCACCCTCATTTAGCCATTGGTGCGGTTCAAACGCTTCTGTCAGTGGGAAACCAAACATTTGGCTCTGACCTTCCAAACCTTGCAACCAGAAGTTATCTGCCTTGTGAGGACCAACAATCTCTGTACCGCCAAGCAGTGCAGACAGCGGCTCCGTGCCACCTACGTGGTCCAAGTGACCGTGAGTTAGCACTAGGTTTACCACGTCAACACCCAGCTCTTTGATAAGCATAGCGAGCTGCTTTTCATCGCCGCCTGGGTCAACCACAATGCCTTTCATGGTTTCGTCACACCAGACAATAGAACAGTTTTGAGAGAAAGATGTTACTGGAACAACTTGGTATTTCAGAGCCATAGATAACCTATACCGAATAAATTTGCGTGAAAACTGCCGCAACTATGACACTAAGGCCTAGCGACTTCAAGCTTTGAACTGTGGGTAATCGACGACGTTCTGAGACTAGAAACCTTGTCTCAACTGGCACTACCAGGAACGAACAGCACCCGTATCGATATGAACAAAGTTACTGCCTGGATAATAACCCACGCCACCGGCTTTTAGGCTTAATGCAGCATCACGAACCGTTGAAAGCTTCACGCCGTCTAAACGGAAATCAATGGCCTTTCCTTCCATGTGCATGCTCTTTTTCGCTACACGAGAAGACCCGTTGCGCAGCGAGGCGTTAGTGGCAGGAGAACGGTAACCTGAAATGACGATCACCTCTGCTTCTGTACCAATTAACTTTTGAATTTGACTTATTTGATCGAACAAGCGTCTATCCATGGGATGAACCTCATTTCGTCGATGGTCTCGACAAAACTCATTCAGCCTTTGAAGTTCATCATTAATGTATCGTTTTCCATCGAAATAGCATGTTTCGAGGATCTCTCCAGTATTAAGATTGTTCATCGCCAGCGCACGTGGCTCGTCAGGGAGTGAAGCCCAAGAAAATGATGGCAGGGCAGACGCCAACACCACACCACCAGCGGTCATTTTAAGGAAATCTCGGCGGGAAAAGTTACGACTTACCATTTCAAAATACAGTGCTCAACAACTAGACAAGTCGTGGACATTAACCAAACACATTTGTCACGTCAAATGCATAAAACGCTCCATCTTGATTTTCAGATGCAGCAATTATTGCTTAATTATTGAACGAAAAGAGAATTCTTCGTTTTGTAAATTTTCCTTAAAGATTTCAACTGCGGTGATCGTACTTATAGATATCATCACGGTAGTAAAGCGTTCCCTCTTCCAACCATGCTGTTTGATAAATGATGTGTACTTGAATGCGCTCTCCCAAAGGAACTGACGTGTTAGACCGACGAGAACTTTCTCGCTTTTTCGCTAAACGTTCTTCCAACCCCTGAGTTTTGAACAGAAGTTCTGCTAACTGGTCTGCATGTTCTACACGAACACATCCTGAGCTGAATGCGCGTCTGTCCTGTTCAAACAAGTTCTTACTTGGCGTGTCATGCAAATAAATAGCTTGTGGGTTAGGCATATTGAACTTGTACAATCCCAGTGCATTTTGTAAGCCCGACGCCTGTCGCATACGATAAGGAAATGTTCTCGGATTCACCGTTGCCCAATTGATGGTTGTAGGGTCAATAATTTCGTTCGAAGTCCAAGACCGAATGATTTGAATGTTATGGTTAATCAAATACATCGGATTACGTTTTACTTTAGGAATAATGTCTTTAACCATGATAGTCCAAGGCACGTTCCAAGTTGGGTTGAGAATGACTGAATCCAGTGCTACCGACATGATGGGCGTTTTTCTTGATGCTCTCCCTACCACAACTTTAGACTCAAACAAGGGTTGACCGTCATGCCAATACGTGACTTCGTATCCAGGCACGTTAACAAAGACAACATTATCCCTTTCTTTCGACCAAATTCTTGAACGCTCAGAATTCAACGCCAGCAGATGCAATCGCTCTTGAGGAGAAAAGTTGATCCATCGAATGGTATTCGGGCCGATAACGCCATCTTCTTTCAAACCATGAATACGCTGGAACTCTTTTATCGCAAGCTCTAATTGTTCGTCATATTCTTCAGTGACTAAATCCAAGTAAGAAACATCTACGCCTACGATCTCCATTCGCTCAATCAATAGGGGTCTGTTTTCCAATATATCGCCAACACGTGCTAGCCCAGTTTGTTGATAGGCAGGATATTGGTACTGAGAATGTTCCGATAGCGAAGAATAGGCGGAGTAGAAAGCATCATCTGTTTGTAATGGAGACCGGAGACTTGCCAAAAACTGACCAAGTTTGCCAACCGTAATCTCATTACTCAGAACCGATAAAGTATCGATGCTAGGAGCGGGTAACGTAACATGGGCTTTGTCTGTAAATAGCCAATTAATCCCTTCTTCGGGGAGTTGCTCAAGATAACTAAGGTACATCAAGAGTGAATCTGTCATCACTAAATCGAAGTCGAGATTATCTCCCTGCCACCTTACTTGGTTTATCCGGTGAAGTTGATTTTCGAATTCATCGGTGACATCCGCAAGTGCAACCAGGTTTACTTGAAAAAGAAACTGCTCAATATCACTTTCATTTTCCCAGTTCAAACGGTAATTGGTGCTTTGATACAGTTGATCAATCACCTCTGGATAATGGATCATTTTTTCTACAGACAGCTTTTGTACCGCTCCCTCTTGCTCGACTTGCGCTGAAGCTTCGAGAGAAACGACGGTGGAAAAGCTGCAAAACGGCACCAGAAGTGCCGTCATGATTAAAACCCTAGCAAACACTGAAATGATCCTTGCGCTACTTGCCATAATAAAAAGTATGGCAAATATCTCACAGCTTGCAGGTTTAAAATTAAGAATCTGATGCCGAAAACGACAACAAAACTCTCTATAAGTAATTACTCAATGATCTTTCTAGATAATTCTCGACCAATGGTTGTCCCATTGCACTCCGCTTGCGAAGGTACTTTTTGACTCCTCTGGTCTTTGCTCTACCACTTTTCCCGCCCCAGAGCTGACTCGGAATTCATCACCGTAGATCACAACACCAGAAGCGTCTGGTAACGCACTTAGCTCTACCAATTTGCCAGTAGACTTAGACCATATACCATAACAACTGCCTGGAGGCGAAGTGGCTAAGATCCATTCATCGGTTGCTGCAATACTCGCAACGTAGTGATTGAACCGCGCCCACTCTTCAGGCTCAGCTTGTAGATCTTGCATCTCACCACCACGCGTGTGCATGGCGATCAAGGCTGGATACTCGTCCGGCTCACCACGATATTGCTGACCACAAAGCACGGTTTCCGCACCATCATGGGCTAAATGGCGAATGCTCAACTTATGATCCGGTAAAGACACTTGATCCAGTAGCTCACCCTTCTGTGAAAGGTAACTCAGGCTGGGTTTCATGCTATCAAGATTGAGAGGTTCACGACCGTTAGTGTGTACGCCACCGACGCCAATCGCCAATACACCATCAGGCATCATGATCACTTCATGAGGGCCAAGGCCAAAACCCGTTAACTCATCAATCTTTTGATATTGCTTCTGCACATCATAAACACCAATGATCCCGCGGCTTGTCCCCCTCTCCCCTTCTGTGGCAAATAGCAACGTGCCATCATGGGAGTAAACACCATGTCCATAAAAATGACGATTTGGCGTTGCTAGTTGCAGTTTGATCATCTGCTCTGAGCGATAATCAAACACCATGAAGAAAGTACCAGGTCGACGACCAAAAACTACGGCGTGGCCTTGTTGGTTTGTTGCCACACCGTGACCACGCTCAGGAATCGGCAATGAAGATAGCGGCATACCATGCTCATCCGCCACCACCGCTGCATATTTATCTCGGCCAATGATAGAGCAGCCGATCAACGCAGGCTCACGTGAGCTTGTTGAAGAACAACCAAATGGCATCATAGGTATAGCCGCCCCGAATAGAGCGGCTTTCAGCAAAGTTCGGCGGGTTTGATCAGTCACCATCGGTTGCATTAAATCCTATAACTACGCCAAGCTCGATCGCCACTTCTTCGTGAATCAGGTACTTCAATTGCTCTAGCTTATTGTATTGAGAGAGCACCATGCGATAGCCTTCTTTTGTTTGTAGCGCAGCAAACAAGCTCTTATCTTCTGGCCAAGTTTCTAACGCCATTTCAAACTGATGAACAACACGGTCTGCGAGATCTGCATGGCCTTGCTCTCTTAATAACGCATCTAAACCATTTCCGTTAGCAAAGTACAACGCTTCCATCCCTTGAAGGTTGGCTTTTAGGTTTGAAAGCGAAGTTTCTGAACGCCATGACTCTGAGAAATACGGGCGAGGCTTACCAATCTTCGCTAGCGGTCGGCTCAACTTCTTCATGCTGTATTCAAGCTGATTCGAGAGCAGTGAAATGTACTCAGACTCCCATTCCGTCATCTCTAGCGATTTCCAAGGGTTCTCTGCCCAAGAATCCGCGATGATCTGCGCTTTGTTATCGAGGTTTTCTGCAATCGCTACGCCTGTCACACAAGTATTGCTGTTGCTAGATAAGGTCGACGCTTTATCGTAAAGCAGCCATTCCAGAGCCCCTAAACCTTGCACGGTGACACTTTGGGTGGAGATATCTTCTGCACTCCAAGCTTGGTCAGATTTCGTCAATATAGACATTTTACGACCAGTAGTGTTCTTTTTATCTGGCCAAAACTGAACATTCCAGCTTTGCTCCAATGCCGTAGCAGGGCCACGTTCTTGACCTTGTAATGCCATCCACGCAAGCATAGTTTGATGCCACTGCTGTTTTACTTGTGCATCATCTTTCGACTCTGATGCGCAGTAATCCGCGAAGCGCTGTTCAAGTTCTGTGGTTTGCGCTAAAAACGTCTGAGCTGATTGAAACTCGACCTCGTACACGCTTTGAGAAATATGACTTGTACTCTCAGGCTTGGCAGAGCTCGAACCGATGGTCGATTGGCAACCAACCAAACTTAACGTTGCGGCAATCGCACTCACTAATAGTGTTTTTTTCATGGTTGCTTCCTTATAGAGAATTCAGAAACGCAATCAATGCGTCACGTTCTTTTTTGTTCAGTGCTAAGACGTTTTGTTTCGCCGTTTCAGCTTCGCCGCCGTGCCACAACACAGCTTCCATCAGGTTACGAGCGCGGCCATCATGTAGAAAGTAAGTGTGTCCGTTTACTTCTTCGGTATAACCAATGCCCCATAGCGGTGCTGTTCGCCACTCGCGGCCGTTTGCTTGATATTCCGGACGGTTATCGGCTAAGCCTTCACCCATGTCATGCAAAAGCATGTCGGTGTATGGGTGGATAAGCTGCTCAGAAAGCGCTGGTAACTCTGGTCGTTTCGCCGTTTTAACACTGGTCTTGTGGCAGCTTTCACAGCCAGACGCAGCAAAGATTTGCTGACCAAGTTTCACGTTAGGGCCATTGACATTACGGCGAATAGGTACAGCTAAGTGCTGGCTGTAAAACTCTACGAAGTCAAGAATATTTTCACTCACTTCTGGTTTGCCGCCATTTGGCATGTCGTCACAAATGCTTTGTTTCGAGGTACAGTTTTCATTTGGGAATAAATGGCTCGTAAGACCCACATCACCATTAAATGCTGCTGCATTTTGCTGCATTAGCGTCGGTTGTCCTGCTTTCCAGCCAAAACGACCAATCGAGAAGTCGTCCTTCTCAATATCCCACACCTTATTGACTTTGCCTGAGATACCGTCTTTGTCGGCATCTTGTTCATCAGCCCAAGCAAGTAGCGTTTCGTCGGGAATACTCTCTAACAAACCAAGGCCGATCATTGGCGGTGCCACGCGTGCTGAGAACTCGGTATCAGGGTGCATATCGCCGTAACCCAGATCGGTAATGTTCAAATGAGGTTTTCTTAGCGTCACCGTCGTACCGTCTTTAAATTTCACTGGGACATCGGTGTAAGTGATTTCGATTTTGCCTTCTGGCGTTTGATCTTGCAGGGCGAAATCTTGAAGCTGGCCACCATAAGTCGGCTCAGGTATGCCGCCATCTTTGATGTAAGCTTTCTTTTGTTCTGGCGTCATCGCAGGAATGCTTAAGCGCACTAACATAGACACGGCATGTAAATCATCTTTCTCTGGCGGATGACCACGACCGTCTTTGATGTGACAATTCTGACAACCATTGGTGTTAAAAAGCGGGCCTAAGCCATCACGAGCGTCTGTTGACGCTGGCGCTTGTACCCAAGGGTTGCGGAAAAAGCTGTTACCGACGCTAAAATCGAGGCGTTTGCTCATTGGCAAGTTAGCAGCAGGAAGAGAATAGGCATTCGCGCCGTCTTTTTTAACACTGGTTTTGCCACCAGACTTAACATCATAAGCCATGGCAGAAGAAGAAAGGATCGCGGCTAGCGCAGAAATTAGGTATGGCTTCATATCATTGCTCTACATAGACAACAAGGGTGATAACAACGAGCTCAAACGTCAAAAGGGCTCACAAAGAGCCCTTATTTATTATGGTTTTCTTATTAAAACTCGTGGTCAGCAGTATCAGGGCTTAGGCTGTCGATGCCGACAATGCTTGCCGCGCGCTCAATCGCACCGGTTTGTGCTACCAACGACATGATGGTGTCGTTTACTAGCGCGTTGCCCTGTGCGTTACCCGCTGCAATAAGTTGGTCAAAGTGCTGGTTGTTCTTCTCTGCAGAAGTCACTAGCTCACCAACTTGGCTAAGTGTTGTATCAAACTGCTTTTGAATGTCGGTCGCGGCTTTCTTATCTTTTTGAGCAACAAGATCAGCAATACTTGGACCAGATAGCTCTTTGCCGTTTACACCTTTGTATGTACCTGTGTAAACGTTGTAGATGCCTTGCTCATTGTAGTAGTGAGAATTATGCGTGTTGTCTGAGAAACAATCGTGCTCGTCTTCAGTTGAGTTCGCTTCTAGTGCCACTTTCATGCGCTCACCCGCTAGCTCACCTAGAGAAAGAGAACCCATGCCGAATAGCATCTTACGTAGACCATTGTCCGCTGAGTCGTTCAGTAGCTCTTCACGGTAGTTACCTTTTACTTCAGCAGACCACTGCTTTTCCATCCACTCAAGGTCTTGAACCAGTAGATCAGCGGCTGCTTTTAGGTACTCTCCACGACGTTCACAATGGCCATTCGTACACTCAGAACCCACAACGAAATCAGTGTAAGCGCGTTGACCTGCGCCTGCGTTAGTGCCGTTTAGGTCTTGGCCCCAAAGCAAGAATTCAATCGCGTGGTAACCTGATGCAACGTTTGCCTCAGAACCACCTACTTCGTTTAAATCTGCTAGTAATTCTGGCGTAATTTTTGAAACGTCCAGTTTAGAAGCACCGATCTGTAGGCTAGTGTTCGCGATGATGTTGGCAGCAGCGCCCTCGTTACCCAATTCGTATTGGTAATCAGCCGCTACGTAGTCAATCAAACCTTCATCAAGTGGCCATGCGTTCAGCTGACCTTCCCAATCATCAACAATCGCGTTACCAAAACGGAAAACTTCAGACTGTTGGTAAGGAACGCGAGAATCGAGCCAAGCTTGTTTTACTTCTTCAAGCTTTTTCGCTGATGGTGATTTTAGGAATTCGTCGATTTTTACATCCAGCGCTTTCGCTGTTGTTACTGAATCAGCAAACACAGCATGGGCAACGTCCGCGTAATGTTCGACAACTTGTTGTTTAGTTACTGTAGCAGCAACGGTAGAACCACTGGCAATGAGGAGTGATGCAGCAATAGATTGGACTAAAACTTTTTTTGCATTCATCTGAAGCATCCTTGTTGAGCTTTTCAATTATCGTATTGGTAGTGCTAATTATTCTTATTTGCACTTTAGTCTCGAGATAATACAAATTTACAATTTATTTGCAACTCCAGATACAAAAAAACCTCATAAAAATGAGGTTTTTCACAGGCTTTATTGTCAGTTTTATATTTAGGATTAAACCTTTAGGTCATGTTTTCCGTGAGAGACTTTTGCCTTCAGATAATTTTCGTTGCCATCTTTGATATGTGCAGAGGTGTTGACAACCTCGCCAATTTCAATTCCGTACTCAGATAACTCACGGATTTTCTTAGGGTTGTTCGTCACAAGGCGGATCTTATTCACGCCTAAAGCTTCTAGCATTTGTGCTGCTTCTGTGAAATCACGCAGGTCATCATCAAAGCCCAAATGGTTGTTAGCTTCGTACGTGTTCATGCCCTGGCTTTGTAAGCGGTATGCATCGATCTTATTGTACAAACCAATACCACGACCTTCCTGACGGAGATACAAGATGATACCACCGGACTCGCCCATGCGATTGATCGTCTCTTCTAGTTGCTCACCACAGTCACAGCGTGAAGAGTGGAACACATCGCCTGTCAAACACTCAGAGTGCATACGAACTAAAGGCATGTCCTGAGTTTGGTCCGCTTGTTTAAAGATAATAGCAACATGCTCTTTGTCTGTCTTCAGACCATGGAAAGACAGAATTTCGGCATCAATGTTACTTTTTGCCCCGACTTTAAAATCTACTCTGGCACGTACTTCCGCCATATCTATACTCACTCGATTTATTGCTTGATGCGCTTGATGCGTTTTCGTTATTGCATTCATGGGATTTACTCGTTGCTCTTCAACTATGGGGACTGATACCGCATTTTGCAATATAGAGATCACAATTGAGGGCAGTTATCCACTCAAGACAGCAAAAGAGAACCACTCTCCAACTGAACAATTGTTATATTATAACAATTAAAAAAAACTACAATAAAAAACCCCAGACAAATTTTGTCTGGGGTTTCAAGAAGGTCGTTTGGTCTATCTTTTAATGGGTCTGACTGCGCTTCCAAACGGCGAGTTCAATCCAAACTGCTTCGAGTTCTTGGATTTCCTCGTCGGTCAACACGGCGAGCGTTGAAGTAGCTTGAGGCAGGTTCGGTGATTGCAATGCACGAATCTGCGAATAGAAGTCTTTTTTAAGTTGTAATATAACTGAATCCACTGCGTGCACCTATTTCGTTCTTTTATTACTTATCCAGCTCAAAATTTTTATTTTCTTTATACTGGAAACTTCATAAATTCGGAAAAATGATAACATTCTGCTTGTTAAGTGCACAATTTATTTTTAATAGTGGAATAACGGTCACATTAATTACGCTTCACCATTCGGATCGAATATAAGACAAAAAAGATCAAAAATAGCACAGGAAAGATCCACAACAGCGCCGTGGAATAATTTAATGGTGGTTGATACAGAACAATATTCCCATAACGAGCAACTAGATAGTCCTTTATTTCTTGATCTGAGCTGCCTTCATTGGCCATCGTATACACTTTCAACCTCAGGTCTTTGGCCGCCTGTGCATTAGACTCGACAAGGTTTTGGTTTTGACACTGCGGGCAGCGTAATGTCTTGGCTAGCGAGGTTGCACGCTGTTGCACTTCAACAGAATGAAACTCAAACAGATCAACATTCTGTTCTAAATCCGCACTTATCGTGAAAGGAGAAAATAGTATAAATAGGATTAAAGTGAGGAGAAGATTATTAAATCGAAACATTCAAGTATCCTGAAAATATATCGTTCCATTTATCTGCCGTTAGCTCTCCACGATATTTGATCAATATACGACCATTTGGATCAATCAAGTAAGTTTCCGGCGTTCCGATAACACCTAGCTCCACAGCGAGCTTTCCATTAGGGTCACTAATTACTTCAATATATGGATTTCGTTTAGAGCTCAAATATTCACGAGCGGCTTGTTTTTGATCTCTATAATTCAGCCCAATAATAGGCACACCAAGTTCTGCTAACTGCAGTAACTTTTCATGCTCTCGCTTGCATACCCCACACCAAGATGCCCAAACATTCAATAATTTATATCCGTCGCTTTTGAACAGCTGCTCAGAAACCATGTCATCAGAGATCAGAGAAGTAGAGCGAAAATTAGGTGTCTCTAAATTTCGTTGTGGGGACAATTCAACATGCGGTCGCTCAGACAAGGCCATCGCAGTTACTACAGTAAACACGGCAACAGCCAAAACGAGACCTGCGAGTTTAAGCGTATTTCTCGATCGCATTGATAGCCTCTCTCTTTTTCTTTAGGCCGGTTAACAGCGCACCAAACACAGCTAATAACCCACCAGACCATATCCACCAAATACCTGCTCGGTACTGAACTTTAATCGCATAAGCATGAGTGTCGACTTTGTCACCCAATGTCACGTAATAATCGCCATGCCATAGTGAACGAATCGCAGGCTCGGTCATATTCATCACTCGCACAGGGTAATGGCGCTTTTGCGGGTTGAAATTGAACATGCGGCCATCTTCCAAGTGCAAGGTGATCTGTCCTTGTTCAGCGGTGTAGTTTGGCCCCACCAGCCATTCGATACCATGATAATCGATAGTGATCCCCGCCCTTTGTTGAGAACTGCCGGGTTCGACACGTAAATTGTGTTCATATGAGTAGTGACTGTTGAATACAGCTCCACTCACCGCCAGCGCAAAACCGATATGTGCCATCACGATTGGCATGAGTTTGCGCTTATTGGAACAACGAAACAGCATAACGAGATGCGCCACAATCACCCAAGTAGCCAACGTTATGGTTAGCAATACTTCGAAATGCAGTGCGTGCACTAAGAAGATAAACCCGATCCCAGAGACAAGAGATAACGCAATACTGATCGCAATATCAGCGCTTACACTCGGCACTGTGCCTTTTGTCCATTTCAGCAGCGGCATGAAAGCTAGGGCAATCAGAGCCAGTATGCTTAATGGGAAGATCAGACTATTAAAATAAGGTGCGCCAACTGAAATGTTTCCTAAACCGAGCAGTTGATAAACCATCGGATAAAAAGTGCCAAGAAAAACGATAGCAGTCGCAATAACCAGCAGCCCTTTTGCGATGTAAGCAGTGTAAGCTCGGCTCGCTAGAGATTGAAGTTTGAAGCGAGGGAGTTGTTCTCCTCGCAAAATCAATACGCCAAAAGTGATGATGACAAGCAAGCTCAATACACCAAGCAGCACCAAACCTTTAGTTGGGTCCACCGCAAAAGCGTGCACTGAAGTCAGCACGCCAGAGCGCACCACGAATGTCCCTAAAATGCTTAGGTTGAACGCAGCAAACGCCAGTGCATAGGTGCTCCAAATTGCGCCTCTGTTACGTGTTGCGACAACACCGCTGTGCAACAAAGCAGTACCAGTAAGCCAAGGGAGTAGAGAAGCGTTCTCCACAGGGTCCCAAAACCACCAGCCGCCCCACCCTAGCTCATTGTACGCCCACCATGATCCCACCAAGATACCCAACGTGAGCGTTCCCCATGCAAAAAACGCTGCGCTTCGAGCAACCACATACCAATCGCTCATCGGTTGTTTACCCAATAGCGCTGCTAATGCAAAAGCTAATATTGCTGCGTAACCGACATAACCGAGATAAAGCAATGGTGGATGAATGATAAGCCCAACATCTTGCAACATTGGGTTTAGATCTCGTCCTTCCGACGCCAATACTTGGGCATACTCGAACGGGTTAGAGGTCATTAACGTGAACCAAGCAAATGTCGCAATAAGAACGTTCATGATTCCTAAACAGTCACAAGTATATTGGGCGTTGAGCGGTGACTTAAATGCAATAAACGACGCCCATAAACTCAAGGTGACGACCCAAAACAACATGGAGCCTTGGTGCCCACCCCAAGCGGCAGCAATTTTGAACGCCACGGGAAGTTGACTGTTGGAATGCGTAACAACATATTCCAACGTGAAGTTGTCTTGCACGAAGCAGACGATCAGAAGTGCTAAACAAATGATGGAAGCTAAGCTAATGATGTGGGACATCGCGACTTGATGCGGCAATGTCGCCTTCTTACCCATAGCACGACGTAGCCAATGCAGCAACGATGCACAAGTCGATGTTACAGCCACCAATATCAGTAAGAAGAACCCTAGCTCAGCTTCCATTTATCCCCCTTACACTACGGTCATTTGACCGGCATAGAGAATGAAAGTACGCAGCATAAGTACGCCAACCAAGCTCAACGTCGTGACCACAAAAACGTAACTGCCTTTGTGGCGCACTTCAGAAGGCGTCAACCAATTGAGAGTCAAAGGCGTAATCATGCCGATGAACACTACCCCAACCCAGAACCATTGAGCCCAGAATCCACTCGAAATTGCATTCCAAGCCGCGACTTCGTTCTGACCACCGCTGAAGATCAATCCAGTAAAGAAGGTCACTAAGACAAACAACTCAAACAACACTACTGGGCGTTCAAATCCGTGCACCCAAGATACACTTGGGCTGCTGGTCGACTCTTTAAACACCAAGATGCCGAACATCAAGCATGCCGCTGCGCCCGAGGACAAACTAGAGAACAGGAACAAGATTGGCAGTACTGGATTGTTTAGCATTGGATAAGTCTTCAACGCAGACAATAGAAAGCCAGTGTACGCTGCAAGTACGATGGCTAAGAAGCCCAAGAACAATTCAATGGCGTTGTTGGCTTTCCCCGCCTTAATCAAAATGCCATCGGCAAAATCCAGCAGTTTGCTTGGTAACTTCCCTTCACAGAAGCTGATGATTTGATGGCGGAAGATAACGCCAATCCAAACAAACAACACGATCATGTACACTTGGAACAAGATCACGCCCATCGACATCACAGACGTTGGGTTGTAGTAGATCATGATCTTCCAAAACTCTAAAGGCTTGGTTAAATGGAAAATCAAAATTACCAACCCAGCAATGATGCCAAATGGTGCGAGCCAAGCCATCGCTTTCATGATGCCGTTTTTTGCGGGATCACCTTCAATCACTTTGCGTTTTAAATAGATTGAAATCATCACCGCACCCGCTGACATCCCAGCAAGGAATAAGTAAATCGCGATGATCCAATCCCAGACTAACGAGTCAAAGTGGAATGCACTTTCGAAGCCGTTCATGATGACACCTCCCCTTTGCTATGCGGAATTTTGTACAGTTTAGGTTGCGTACCTAAATGCGATTTATCGCGATAGACAACATGGCTTTCGATAGCTTTGCTCACCTCGCTAGTTGGGTCATTCAAATCACCAAAGATGAGTGCTTTTGTTGGGCAAGATTCCACGCAAGCTGGCTGCTTACCTTGCGCTAGGTTGGTATCACGGCAGAAGTTACATTTATCCGCAGAGTGATCGACTGGATTAAAGAAGCGCACTTGGTAAGGGCAAGCGGCAAGGCAATAACCACATCCGACACATTTCTCTTTGTGCACATCCACGATGCCGGTCGCTTCATCTTTGTATGCAGCGTCTGTTGGACAAACGTACACACATGGTGGGTTATCACAGTGCTGACAGGATTCGCGAGTAAACTGGTATTCCACATCTGGAAATTCGCCAATCGGTTCACTGCGATGAATTTTAAGTCGCGTTACGCCTTCAGGGACTTTATTTACTTCGCGACAAGCATCGGTACAAGCGGTACAGCCAATGCAGGCATTTTCATCATGAACCATACCCATGCGTTTCGCTTGTTCACGGTTGCTGGCATAAAGAGAGGAGCTAACAACGGAAGTGCCTGCAACGCCTGTAGTTAAAATCAACGCGCCGCTGCCGGCTAAAAAGTTTCTTCTCGAACATTTCATGCTATCTCTCCTCTTCTTTGGCAAGTTCAGGTTCGACGGCAAATTCAGAGTGACAATCCACACACTGCTTGATCAGTTGTTTTCTGTCGTACGACAACGCTTTGGTTTTCGCTGCGTGTACATCGTGGCAATTTGAACAAGTGAGGTTTTTGGCGTGCACATCGTGCGTCCAGTGGATTTCTCTCAGCTGTGTCGGTGCGTGGCAATCCACACATTGGCTGTTGGCTTTAAGAATCATGCTTGGATCAAGGAACACTTTGTCGTGTACCTCTTTCGATTGCGCGGCAGAAAACTTAATCACATCAGGCGCGCCCTCACGATGGTCGGGACCAATGTTGCTATGGCAATTGGTGCAATTAAGTTGCTTCCCTTGGCTGAGTAGAGCTTGCGGGTCATGCGAAAGGTTCAGAGTCTCTTTTGCATCCTTATGACATTGCAGACACTTGTAGTCACGGTCACGGATCAACTCGACTTGATGACGCTCAGCTTGAGCACCTTCAATCGGCTCTGAAGAAGTCGCATGGGCGGCGATGGAGAAACCATAGATGGCAAAGACGAAGAGAAGTTTCAGCATTGTCTCTATGGTCAATTTTATATTGCCCATATTGTTCTTTCCTTAGCTCGATAATAATTGATAACTATTCTCAATTATTTATTTGAGCGACAATTAATTTCCTCTGAAGATACTTTTTTGATCTTCAAATGACATCAATTCTTATTTCGGAAAGCCACAACGCTAAACCTATATTTATAATACCTCTATTATTCATAAGGGGTAGAAACGCCTGCTCAAAAAGCGAACTAAATCACCCTATTTTTAAAAAGGTTAAAACCCAAAGCATTGCAGAACAATGACTTAACAACTACCACTTTAGAGGTATATAAATTCAAACATGACTGAGATCACTGGTGTAAATTGATCTAAAACAAGACAAGATTCACTCACTATTTCATCTATCCAATTAAGCAATATTATTAATCGTAGATCTCCAGTTCTTATTTGGAATAGCTCCTCACAACGCTGCTAATAAAAACGAATATGGAGATAACACTGTGAGCATAAAACACTGGATGAGCGCACCTATTGCGGTTGCGACCTTATTCGC